>DAIUKI010000199.1:0-5717 GCA_036848255.1 Bacteroidales bacterium
CTCTTCCGATCTCTAGAGTACTTAGAATACTTAGAGTTAAAAGAACTTTAAGTACTCTAAACTCTAGCTCACTCCAAACTAATTCTGAGTCGTCAGTTGGACTTTTTGAGGAGGAGGCATATCTTCAGGGCTTCATCAGCATGGCGCTGAACTTCCATCTGGGAATCGAATATGTAAACAACCTTTCCTGATCTGTCTGTTACATAGGTAACACGTCCAGGGATCAGTTTGAAAAACTTCCCAGGAACCCCAAATAATTTCCTTACAAGATTATTAGTATCGCTCAGAATTTTGTAGGTGAGATTGTTGTTTAAGGCAAAAACCCTGTGACTTTCAACAGACTGTCCGCTTATTCCAATCACAGTTGCGTTGTTTTCGATGAAAATATCGTTAAGGTCCCGGAAATAGCAAGCCTCCCTCGTGCAATTCAGACTTCCATCCTGGGGGTAGAAAAAAATAACAAGCTTCTTCCTTCCGAGAACACTCTTAACTTCAAAAAGCTCCCCGTTCTGATCCCTGAGAGAAAACTCAGGTATCATGTCACCTATCCCTATTGGCTTCATCTGTCCGGATTTTTTATTAGAAATACAAATTTATCAGTTTCAGTGAAAAAAGTTTTATAAGTCTTTTGCTATTTCTCTTATCATCCCCCTGAAAATAAAACCATGAAAAGGGAGTACCGAATACCAGTATAATCGGCCCAGAAGTCCCAGAGGCCTGAAGGTTGCAGTCTGATGAAGGATGTTTTTATTATCTATCCTGAATTCCAGCCAGGCTTCACCCGGAACCTTCATTTCAGCAAACAACAACAGTCTTTTTTCCTTCCTGTCGGCAATAAGGACACGCCAGAAATCGAGTGCCTCGCCGGGTGATATATCATTCTGGTTCTTCCTCCCTCTCCGGAGCCCTACCCCTCCAAAAAGTTTGTCAATAAAACCACGTATTCTCCAAAGCCAGTCTCCATAGTACCATCCTGTAGTTCCTCCAATGGTCCAGATCTTGTCAAGTACTTTTTCAGGGTTTTTTATTTTCTGTTCCCTTAAATCAAAATAACAGCCATGAACCGGTACTTCGGCATATCTGGAAATTCCTGCATTAAGTACTCCTGATGTCATTGCGTCCTTCCAGCTTGACGGAACCTGATTCAGGTCAATCCTCTCGAAAGCTTCCCTGATGGCTTCTTCATAACTTACGGGAGTAATCCCAAGCAGTTCATTCAGATTGCTTTCCCTGCAGATAACCTCAACTTTCATACTGTCAACAAGATTCTGTGCCAGCGAATATGAGGTAGAGGTAATAAAATAAAGCCAATAGGATGATAATTTGGGCGTCATAGCAGGCACAATACCTATTCTTCTCCTCAGGCCCCTGACCTTTGCAAAGCGCAAAAGCATCTCTTTATAGTTCATTATATCCGGACCGCCGATATCATAGCTGTTATTAAAGGTTTTTGCATTCAGCAGAACTCCGGTAAGATAATCGATAACATTACGTATGGCAACAGGCTGTGTGGGAGTTTTAAGCCATCGGGGTGCGATCATTACAGGTAGTTTTTCGACAAGGTCGCGTATAATTTCAAATGAAGCGCTTCCTGAACCAATTATTATTCCTGCCCTCAGTGTTGTAAGGGCATAGGATTGTGAAGCCAGTAATCCTTCGACATTCTTGCGGCTTGAAAGATGCTTTGACAGTGTCTTTTCATTTATGATTCCACTCAGATAGATAACCTGTCTGGCTTTTGTTTTCTGAACGGCATCCCTGAAATTAATTGCGGATATCTCTTCCAGTTTCTCAAAATCCCCGGTTGATGTTGACATCGAGTGAATAAGGTAATATGCAGCATCGATATCGCGGGGAATATTAAGCAAAGTTTCAGGCTTAAGAAAATCAGCCTCAACAACCGACAATGCATCAGAACCGTATTTCTCAGAATTGAATCTTTTCCTGTCACGCACACAACAAATTATTTCATGCCCAAGGTGCAAAAGCTCCGGCAACAATCTCTGGGCAATATAACCTGTACCTCCTGTAAGAAGTATTTTCATTGCTTATAAAATAAAAGGGATGATCGCTTTTCTTTCTAAAGGATATCCGGGGAAATGACTTTTATACCATCTGTGCGATGCAACAGCCCTTGGGAAAAGGTTGGCAAATGTGAAGACTGAAAATGCAAGCCCGGGTAACGACCAGGTCATTATCGCCCACCCTGCCCATTCAATAATCTCTCCAAAATAATGGGGCGATGAAATATAATCAAAAAGCCAGCCACGCGGAATAACATATTCCTCAGGACTGTTTTTTCTGAGAGATTTGAGCTTCTCATCAGCGGTTTTATTAATTATGAAGCCTGTTATAAATAATGCAAACCCGGAAATAAACTGCCATGAATAAACCCATGATGAACTGTAACTGTAAAGATTGAATACTCCGTAACCATTTGCAAAGCCATTCAGAAGATTAAAAACAATCGCCATCGATACAACAATAACCGGGTAAGGCTTTTCCCTGCCTGACTGTCTGAACGGATAAATAAAGGTCCGGAGAAGATAATGAGCAAGCCATGCTATAATAAAAATGTACTGCGGCAGGCTTTTAAAATCAGAGGTCAGGAAAAGGATGATCATCAGGAATGGTGAAGGGAACTCCATAATCATCCAGGCCCATTTCGATTTAGTGACCGGGCCCCATCCTTTCCTTGAAAACTTGCCATAGGGAGCAGAAACAAAAAAGAGAAGGACAAAAACCAGAATTGCAAAGCTGAAGATAAATACTATTGAGTATTTGTAAAGGATGTTCATAAGAAGTTAACTTGTTGCTGGTTGCTGGTTGCTGGTTACTTGCTGCATGCTGTCAATGCTTGATGGCTGATGCCTGACGCCTGACGCCTGATGCCTGACGCCGTTAATATTCATGATTTAGATATATATTTCCCGATCATTGTTATTCTGCAATTTATAAACAAATATTTGATAATTTTGATGTTCCATTAAGGGACATTAATTAAATTTTTAGATGCAGGATCTTGAAAAATACTTTGATCAGTTTCGCCAAGATATTATCGGTGCAGAAAGATATATCGAAACCCCTTACGGGAATAAAAAGCTTATCTATGCCGACTGGATAGCGAGCGGCAGGTTATACCGGCCGATTGAAAAAAAACTTCTGGAGGAGATAGGTCCCATGGTCGGTAACACACATTCGGAATCCTCGGCCACTGGCAAAGCCATGACGGATGCATATCACATGGCCCAGAAGATTGTCAAGCGGCATGTCAATGCTGATGAAAATGATGTAATTATCTTTACCGGTACCGGCATGACTTCGGCGCTTGCCAAGCTTCAGAGGATCCTCGGACTGAAGGTGCCGGAGCAGGCAATAAATTACTGTGTATTTCCCCACGGTGAATACAATACATGCAGGGAGATCCCTAATGATAACCGGCCGGTGGTTTTTCTGACCCATACCGAACATCATTCAAATCACACTTCATGGTTTGAAACCCTTGCAGAGGTTGTTGTCCTTGAACCAAATCCCGCGTTGAAGGTTGATCCTGAAACACTAAGGGAGAAGATCATCAAATACAAGGACCGGCCATTGCTGATTGGCTCATTTACTGCATGTTCGAATGTAACCGGTTATGAGCCGCCCTATTATGAGCTGGCAAGGATAATGCATGAAAACAACGGTTATTGTTTTGTTGATTTTGCTGCGTCGGCCCCCTATGTTGATATCGATATGCACCCTCCCGGTAAAATGGAGCAGCTTGATGCTATTTTTTTCTCACCGCACAAGTTTCTTGGGGGTCCTGGAAGTGCAGGCGTCCTGGTATTCAATAAGCAGCTTTACAAGAATGAGACCCCCGATACACCCGGAGGAGGCACTGTGAAATGGACAAACCGGTGGGGAGGATACAGTTACATCAGCGACATTGAAGTCAAGGAAGACGGAGGAACGCCGGGATTTCTGCAAGGTATTAAAGCGGCTCTTGCAATTAAGCTCAAGGAGAAAATGGATACCCGGAAAATCCATGAACGTGAGGTTTACCTTGTCGGACTCACGTTCAGTGAACTCACTAAAATAAAAGGATTGCATATTCTGGCCGAAAATATTACTGAGCGATTAGGAGTATTTTCGTTTTACCTTGACAATATCCATCATAACCTTGCGACGAAGCTATTGAACGACAGGTTTGGTATCCAAATGAGGGGAGGCTGTTCCTGTGCAGGGACATATGGCCATTTCCTGCTGAAGGTCGATTTCAAGCTTTCGAAGGAGATTACCGACATGATCGAGGCTGGTGATCTCTCGATGAAGCCAGGATGGGTCAGATTATCGCTTCATCCGACGATGACGGAAGATGAGCTGTTCTTCATTACTGATGCCATTAGACAGGTTGCAGAGAATGCCCGGGAATGGGGAAGGGATTATTATTACAATCAGCATACCAACGAGTATCATGTGTCGGGGTATACAGACAAGGATCTCTCAGCCTATCACAAATGGTTTGAACTGGACCAGTCATCCGGATAAATCTGGAACAATATTTTTCACCATAAATTATTGTCAATTTATTTTTATTTGGTGCTGCATTAGTTAATTTTGGGCTCTCAAAAATTCCGGCCCGTAGCTCAGCTGGCAGAGCAGCTGACTCTTAATCAGCGGGTCGAGGGTTCGAGTCCCTCCGGGCCGACATTTAAATGACGCAATCGCTATATCTGCGATTGACAGATTAATATTTGCATGACCGTACAGCTTGAACGCGCAGGGCTCAGGGCTGGTACGGATAGCTGTATGCTGATTGTTGAATTCTAAAAAATTTCAAATAACAAATTTTATTATGGGACAAAAAGGTAGAGAAATCGTAAAAATGAATGTCGATGAACTCATCGGCATGCTAAACAAGGCATTATCGGATGAATGGCTTGCTTATTACCAGTATTGGATAGGCGCCAAGGTTGTCAAGGGTCCGATGAAGGATGCTGTTATTGCAGAACTTACACTCCATGCAACCGAAGAACTGAGCCATGCTGAACTGATAGCTTTGAGAATTATCCAGCTTGGAGGAACTCCGGTTCTTTCTCCTGATGAATGGTTGAAAATCACAGGCTGCGGATACAATGCACCCACTGATCCTTATGTTGAGGAAGTGCTTGACCAGAATATAAAAGGGGAACAGTGTGCAATCCGCATTTATAACAATCTTCTCGACATTACACGGGTAGCTGATCCTGTTACATACAACATTATCCTGACAATACTTTCGCAGGAAGTAGAACATGAAGAGGATCTTTCAGCATTGAAAGAGGATCTCGAACTTATGTTGTTGAGAAGAAAATAAACTACTTTACTTTTAGTGATATGATGGAAATTACCTTTGATGGAGGGAAAGTCGTTACTGCTCATTCACACGGCCATATAATCAAAACAGATCAGTCGGTTGACAGCGGCGGGGGAAATACTGCCCCCGCTCCTTTCGATCTTTTCCTGGCTTCGATCGGGACCTGCGCAGGTATATATGTGAAGTCCTTCTGTGATAACCGGCAGATACCGGCTGAGAATATAAAAATAATCCAGACAATGGAATATAGCCACGAAACAGGTTTGCCGGTATCAATTAAACTTGATATCAGGCTTCCGCCCGATTTTCCGGAAAAATACAAGGCATCTGTACTCCATGTTGCAGGCTTATGCAAGGTGAAGAAGTCAATTGCCAACCC
>DAIUKI010000200.1:0-5712 GCA_036848255.1 Bacteroidales bacterium
CTCCTGCTATCAATGGAAACGCTATCGGGAAAACCGATCCGCTTTCATGTGCATCCTGCTTGAAAAGTTCGATGCCAAGTATCATTTCCATCGCGATAAGGAAGATTATGAACGATCCGGCAATGGCAAATGATGAGATATCGACCCCGAAAACACCAAGAAGGGGAGCCCCTATGAATAAAAATGCACAAAAGATCAGAAAGGAAACTAGAGTCACTTTCGCCGATTTTACATCACCCGATCTGGATTTAATATCAATTATAATCGGTATTGATCCGGGTATATCAATAATGGCGAAGAGAACCATAAAAGCTGCAAATATTTCCCGGAAGTCCAAATGCATATTCTTTTTTTATTATTTGACCTCTCCCCAACCCCTCCCCCAGGAGGGAGGGGCTTCTAATTGCAAATTCTTTGCTCCCCTTCTCTTTCAGGAGAAGGGGATGGGGGATGAGGTCTTAATTTACTATTGTCATCTCATTAACCAGGTGCCCGGCGCCGGCATAAACATCCATTGTCCACAGAACATACCTTATATCCACAACTATGGTCCTTTGCAATTCCGTTTCATAAGCGATATCGCCGCTCATTGCTTCCCAGTTGCCGTCAAAAGCCAGGCCTATAAGCTCTCCGTTACCATTCATCACAGGGCTGCCGGAGTTGCCGCCTGTGATATCATTGGTCGTGAGGAAACAGACAGGCATATAACCTTTTGGTGAACCATATCGGCCAAATTCCTTTTTATTGTTCAGGTCGATGAGCCTCTGTGGAATGTCAAACTCATAATCACCCGGTTTGTATTTGTCAACAACACCCTGAAGGGTTGTATAATATTTATAAGTTACGGCGTCTTTCGGATCATAATCCTCGATGGTACCGTATGATAGGCGCATGGTGGAGTTGGCATCAGGATAAAGGGTTTTGTCAGGTGTCATCTCCTTCAGTGCTGCGTTCCACAATCTTCGTCCGGTGGTCAGACCGGTTTCGAACTGGCTGAGGTTTTTGGATACCTCGCTGCTAACCTTATTGATCGAGGTAGCTGCAAGATAAACTGGGTCAGCCTCGAGAGTTTTAAGTACAGGTTTGTCGAGGAAAGCTGTGAGTTTTGCTTCATTTGAGAATACTGATCTTGCAAACAGATCATCAACATACCTGTCAATACTGCCCTTGAATTTTTTATCAACAATATTGACATAAAAATCCGGATGAAATTTAACCGGAACATCACTCCTGTAAAGCTCCAGCATGGCTTTCATTGCCTTCTTATCGGTGGGGGGGTTATAATCCTTATAAAATGAAGCTGTAAAATTCTTCATCCTGTTTGTAAGGTCCGTTACCTGATTTGGGTCGCCCTCCTTTATTGCATTTATCAATGCTGTAGCAACCATGTTAAGGCTCAGGATCTCGCAGCCACCATTAAAACATTCGCTTAAGTATTGCTGTGCATTCATCAATTCAGCTCTTCCTTCAACGGCTGTCCGTATCATATTCAGGGCCTCCCCGTACTTTGACCCGCGGTCAGGACCGGCGGCAACCCATGAATTGAACTGATCTTCGATCTGCTGTTTTTTTGCCTTTACATTCAGCCTCTCGAGTCCGGCTTTCTGTCCGATTGAATATTTCCAGTAATTTGATGATCCTGAGTATTTTGAGGCATACTGGATATTTACTTTCTGATCAGCCTGCATGTCGGCCATCAGAATTTCCTGACGTATACCGCGGATCTTTATCCTGTTTGGATGAGTGATCTTCAGCAGTTCATCGACCTCGTATGATGTGGCATATCTTTGTGTACGGCCGGGGTAGCCCAGTATCATTGCAAAATCTCCTTTATTCAGGTCTTTGATTGAGACCGGGAGCCAGTGTTTCGGTTTAAGAGGGATATTTTCCTTTGAAAACGGGGCGGGTTTGCCGTCAGGTCCCGAATATACCCTGAAAACGCTGAAATCGCCTGTATGACGCGGCCATTCCCAATTGTCAGTGTCAAATCCGAATTTTCCTATTGATGAGGGGGGTGCACCTACAAGTCTTACATCATTATACCTTTCAAATACAAGGAGGTAAAAATAATTGCCTCCGTAAAAGGAAGAAACACCTGCCCTGTATTCTGTTCCCTCAGATGCTTTTGCTTCAATGGCCGAACGGGCTTCATTTATTGCTGAACTCCTTTCCTGTTCACTCATCCCTGTTTTTACACCCGCAAGTATCTGATCGGTTATATCTTCAATTCTGATAAGGAAGTTTGCGTACATCCCGGGATTCGGAAGTTCATCCTCCTTTGTCATTGCCCAGAAACCATCCCTCAGGTAATCGTGTTCGACTGTGCTATGGGCCTGAATGCGTCCATATCCGCAATGATGGTTTGTGAGAAGCAATCCCTGTGAGGATACAATTTCAGCAGTGCATCCTCCGATAGAAACAACAGCATCTTTAATGCTGGCCTGATTCAGACTGTAAATGTCCTCAGCCGAGAGCTTTAATCCAAGCTCTGTCATTTTACCGATATTGAGTTTTTCGATCAGAGGCAGAACCCACATTCCTTCATCGGGAGCTGCCTTTAATCCGAGTCCGGCAATAAGAATTAATAAAACTGAAATAAGCCTTTTCATGATGTATCTTTTTAAAATTTTATGAAAAATAATCGTCAAAGATAACCTAATTATTCAAATTGATAACAACCCCCCATCCCCACAAAGGGGGCAAGCTCAGAATCAGAAATCGAAAGAAAGCTGGGTGTTGAAAAGGCTGAAGGATTTCCTGTGATAAAGGGATATCCCGTATTTAAGAAGTGCTTCACGGTGAAATGAGGTAGGGTAGCCCTTGTTCTGTTTCCAGTCGTAGACAGGATATTCATTATGGATCTTCTCCATGAATTCGTCACGGAATGTTTTTGCAAGTACCGATGCGGCGGCAATCGGGAAAAACAGACCGTCGCCTTTTATTATGGTTTTATATTTTATCTCTTTATAAGGAATGAACCTGTTCCCGTCAACAAGAAGGAACTGGGGTTGTTTTTTGAGCCCTTCCACTGCAATATGCATGGCTTTTATTGAAGCCCTGAGGATATTTATTTCATCGATCTCAATATTATTGACAAAAGCAACATTCCAGGCTATCGCAGAACAGGTGATCTCATCCTTAAGTTCCAGCCGTTGCCTTGCAGTAAGCTTTTTTGAGTCATTCAGGACAGGATGTTTATAGTTTTTCGGAAGGATGACTGCCGCGGCAACAACCGGACCTGCAAGACAGCCGCGCCCCGCTTCGTCACAACCGGCCTCAATAAGATTGTGATACAGAAATGATTTTAACATCTGGTCCCTTATAAAGAGATTCTAAAGGTAATCAAACAAATCAGAATAATCCATCGGGGACCAGTAACTGATTTTTGGTGTTAAGCCCAATAAAAGTTAAATTTGTGCAAATTTTATTTAATGATAACTACCGATCAGATAAAGAGTTTGTCGGAACGCCGTGATGCGTTGAGGAGGTATCTTTGACATTGAAGGTAAGCTGAAAGAAATATCGGAAAAGGAACTGCTGACACAGGAGCCCGGTTTCTGGAATGATCCGAAATCGGCTGAAGAGCTTCTGAGGGAAATATCGCAGATCAAAAGCTGGACAGCTGAATTCAGAAAGACAGATCAGGGATTTGAGGACCTGCTTGTACTCTTTGATTTTTACAAGGAGGGCGAAGCAACAGAGGAAGATGTCGACAGGCAATATGAAACATGCCTCTCAATGATCGAGGATCTGGAAGTCAGAAATATGCTTCAGAAGGAAGAGGACCAGCTGGGGGCCATCCTTAAAATAAATTCGGGGGCAGGAGGCACTGAAAGCAACGACTGGGCATCGATGCTGATGAGGATGTACCTGCGGTGGAGCGAAAGGAATAATTACCAGGTCAGGGAACTCGACTTTCAGCCAGGCGATGAGGTTGGGATAAAAACAGTAACTCTGGAAATTGACAGCGAAAGGGCATATGGTTATCTTAAAAGTGAAAACGGAGTCCACCGCCTGGTTAGAATTTCCCCCTTCAACGCACAGGGAAAACGCCAGACCACATTTGCTTCAGTATTTATTTCTCCACTGGTGGATAATAACATTGAAATTGAAGTTAATCCTGCCGATATCACATGGGAAACTTACCGTTCCAGCGGGGCAGGAGGTCAGAATGTCAATAAGGTGAATACAGCGGTGCGGTTAAGACACCACCCCTCAGGTATTGTGATCGAAAACCAGGAGACACGCTCTCAGCTCAACAATAAAGAAAATGCGATGAAAATCCTGAAATCGCAGCTTTATGAAATTGAACTGAGAAAACAAAGGGAAGAAATCGCTAAAATTGAAGGTGAAAAGAAAAAAATTGAATGGGGATCACAGATAAGGTCCTACACTCTCCATCCATATAAAATGGTTAAGGACCACAGGACGGGCCACGAATCGGGAAATGTACTTGCGGTTCTTGACGGTGACCTGAATGCGTTCATTAAATCGTTTTTGATGGAGTTCGCAGGAAAGTAGGGACTATCTAAAACCCTTTGTGACCCTTGGTAAAAACCTTTGTGGTTTTGTGGTTAATGATTTTTTTTACCACACGAAGGAAAACACAAAGGTACACGAAGGAAAATATAAAGGGATATAACGCTGAAGGATTCAAACAGGAATTTAATGTGAAACAGAAAAAGCTATTTGAGGATTTCCCTCCGGTAACCACTAAGGAATGGATGGATAAGATCAACTCCGACCTGAGGGGAGTTGATTTTAACCAGAGACTTGTCTGGAAAACCGGTGAAGGATTCGATGTTATGCCATTTTACCGCAGGGAGGATATTGAAAATCTGAATCACGTCGACAGCGGCATTTTTAAGACTGACAGCCACTGGCTAATCAGACAGAACATTAAAGTCTCCGATTGTTTCGACGCAAATAAGAAAGCCCTCGGCATATTGATGAAGGGGGTCGATTCCCTTGGATTTATAATTGAAAATCCCGATTCGGTAAATGAGGAAAATTTTGAGGTTCTCCTTGATGGAATCGACCCTTCAGGTACGGAGATCAATTTTTTATCGAATGGCAAAGCACGGGAGGTAATATCATATTTAATAAGGATAATTGATAAAAACGGGTTCAGAAAATCATCTGTCAGAGGAGCTGTTGAAACTGATCCTCTGGGAAGGCTGATGATGAACGGTACCCTCTGCATTCCTGTTGATGAGGGCCTCGATTATCTTGCTTCACTCACGAAGGAGACCGGCATTCTGCCAAATTACCGTAACCTGCAGGTAAATGGTTCCAACTTTGCCAATGCAGGGTCAGGAGTTGTTCAGGAGCTGGCATTCAGTATTTCGATGGCCGTGGAATACCTCTCACAGCTTACCGAAAGGGGTATTAATCCTGATGAGGTTGCATCAAGGATGCGCTTCAGCTTTGGAACCGGATCGGATTATTTCATGGAAATTGCAAAACTCAGGGCCGCCCGGATCCTCTGGTCGCTTGTTGCTGACGCCTATGGTTCGGGGGACGCAGACAGGTTCAGGATGGAAATACACTCTGAAACGAAAGTATGGAATGATACTGTTGCCGATCCTTATATCAACATGCTCAGGACACAGACGGAAGCTATGTCGGCAGTGCTGGGAGGCACAGACTCGCTTACAGTAAAACCGTTCGACATTGCAAATTGTCCGGCTGACGAATTCTCGGAACGGATAG
>DAIUKI010000201.1:0-5702 GCA_036848255.1 Bacteroidales bacterium
AGGACATGCCATGGCATGTAGGTAGAGACGGGTCTGAGACCCGTCTCTACCATTTTTTGTGATATATTTACCCAATAAAATATAATCCATGAAATCCAGGACAACCCTGCTGCACGGTATCATTTCTATCCTGATTTTTCTTCCCTCTTTCGCAATATTAGGTAGAGACGGGTCTGTGACCCGTCTCTACCCCGGAATGAAGATCTGGTTCAATACGCCTGCGGAGTCATGGAATGATGCACTTCCTGTCGGAAACGGCAGACTGGGGGCAATGGTCTTCGGAGGCATTGAGAAGGAGCGGCTTCAGCTGAACGAGGAATCTGTGTGGACAGGAGCTCCCCGATGGGATGCAAATCCTGATGCTTTAAAGAACCTTCCGATTGTCAGAAGACTTCTTTTTGAGGGGAAATACGGCGAGGCCGAAAAACTTGCCCAGAGCGGTATCATGGGATCCTTCCGGCGCGATAACGCCTCGAGCTACCAAACCCTCGGAGATCTCACTCTCGATTTCACACCTTTACGCGGAGTTTCAAATTACCGACGGGAGCTTGATATTGAAGAAGCAATCTCAAAAGTAACCTACACCTCGGATCAGATAAGCTTTACACGCGAGGTCTTTTCAAGTGCACCCGATCAGTCACTGGTTATCAGGATCACTGCGGACCGGCCGGGATCAGTTACTTTTTCAGCCAGGCTTTCACGACCCGGGAACAAGGCACTAATAAAAGCATCAGGCAATGAGATTACAATGAGTGAGCATACAGGCAATGGAATTGGAGTCAGGATGGAAGCCCGGCTTAAGCTTATCAATGATGGGGGCAAAATAGTTTCCGGCGGCGACAGCATTCGTATTGAAAAGGCAAATTCGGTTATGATATTCCTCACTGCCGCAACAGACTATTTCGGAAGTGATCAGGGTGTGATTTCAGCCAGGCAGCTGGAAAATGTCTCAAAACGGTCATATTCAGAAATCAAAACAGATCATATTTCTGACTATCAGAAATACTTCAAAAGGGTCTCCCTGGATCTCGGATCAGGCGATGGGAATTATTTTACAACCGATGCACGGATAACTGCAATGCAGAACGGGTATACCGACACTGACCTGATTGAGCTCTATTACCAGTTCGGCCGCTACCTGCTGATCAGCAGTTCAAGGCCGGGGGATCTTCCGGCAAACCTTCAGGGGATCTGGGCCGACGGACTCAATCCGCCATGGAGCGCTGACTATCATATCAACATCAATATCCAGATGAACTACTGGCCCTCGGAAATCACCAATCTGGGCGAAATGCAATTACCCTTTGTCGATTTCATCGAAGCTATGCGGCCGGGTTCCAGGCGAACGGCAAAGGAAGTATATGGACTAAATGGGATTGTGGCTCATTACACGACTGACCTCTGGCATTATACCGAACCCCTGGGAGCAGTGGTGTATGGTATGTGGCCCATGGGCATTGCCTGGAGTTGTCAGAATATATGGGACCATTACCTTTTCGGAGGAGATATTGATTATCTCAGGAATAAAGCCTATCCGATCATGAAGGAAGCTGCTGAATTCTGTGTCGGCTGGCTGGTGGTCAATCCCAGGACCGGCTACCTTGTTTCAGGTCCATCAATCTCGCCGGAGAACAGATTCAAAATTCCCGGAGGAGTGGGAAATGCAAGCATGGTGATGGGTCCTACCATGGACCATATGATAATCCGTGATCTGCTTCAGAATACTATTGAAGCGAGCCTGATCCTCGATTCAGATAAAGCTTTCCGTAAGAAGATGGAGAGGACACTGGAAAAACTGACACCGATAAAAACCGGATCTGACGGCCGGATCCTTGAATGGTCGGAAGAACTTGAAGAAGCGGAACCGGGTCACCGGCATATTTCGCACCTCTACGGTCTCCATCCGGGAAACCAGATTACTGAGCAAAAGAATCCCGAATTGCTCGAGGCAGCCAGGAAAACAATCGAATACAGGCTTTCTCACGGTGGAGGGCATACCGGATGGAGCAGGGCATGGATAATAAACTTCTATGCACGCCTTAAGGATGGTGATAAAGCCTATGAGAACGTTCTGGCTCTTCTGAGGAAATCGACACTATACAACCTTTTTGACAACCATCCCCCGTTCCAGATAGATGGGAACTTCGGTGGAACAGCAGGTATTACGGAAATGCTTATTCAAAGTCATGCCGGTGAAGTTGAACTCCTTCCTGCCCTGCCATCAGCGTGGAAAACGGGGTTTATCAGTGGAGTAATGGCCCGGGGCGGTTTTGAAGCTGATATCGAATGGGAAAACGGCAACCTGAAGCAGGCCAGGATCACTTCAAAGCTTGGAAATCCGTTGAAATTGAGCTACAAAGGGAAAGTTACCGAGCTTAAGAGTACCGAAAAAGGGAAATCTTATGTTTTCCGGGAAAGTGCTTCAGGATTATCAATTAATTGATTGAACCGCCAACTTTAAGGGAAGAAAATTGTCACTTTCTAATACAGTATTTTTTATGATACAATTTTACAACCAGGAGTTTAAAGATATAATCACAAATCTTAAGTCCGATGAATCAACCGGTCTGAAGACTGATGATGTCAAACAGCGACTTGAGCAATACGGGTATAACCAGCTCATTTCAAAAAGGAGGAAAAGCTTCATCCGGATGTTCTTCGAACAGTTTAAGAGCTTTATGATAGTAATACTTATTATTGCTGCAGTAGTATCGGGAGTTGTGGGGGTTATGGAGGGAGAAGGACTTCTCGATACCTTTGTGATATTGGGTATCCTGATGCTTAATGCTTTCGTGGGAGCTTTCCAGGAGCGGAAAGCTGAAACATCGCTTGAGGCTCTTAAAAGCCTGGCTGCCCCGCTTACCATGGTATTGCGCGAAGGAGTAATTAAAGATGTACCGACCCATGAGCTTGTGCCGGGAGATATGGTAATCCTCGAGACTGGTGCCATCGTCCCGGCTGACCTGCGTCTTATCGAAGCAATCAATCTGAAGATTCAGGAATCATCTCTTACGGGAGAATCCGTTCCCGTTGAAAAGCAGACGGATATTCTGAGCGGTGATGATATAGCCCTTGGGGACCGTGTGAACATGGCCTTTTCGAGCGGCATGGTAACCTATGGCCGCGGACGCGGCATTGTGGTTGCGACAGGAATGAAGACCGAAGTGGGTAAAATAGCAAATCTCCTGCAGGAGACTGTTGATACTGAAACACCTATGAGTCGACGTCTTTCCCAGCTTGGAAAAGTCCTTGGTATTGCCTCCCTGGTAATCTGTGCGGTGATATTTATTGTAGGTATTCTTTATGGAAATTCTGTAATGAGCATGTTCATGACAGCCGTCAGCCTTGCAGTTGCTGCGATCCCGGAAGGCCTTCCGGCAGTTTCGACAGTTGCACTTGCGATTGGTGTACAGCGCATGGTCAAGAAGAATGTGATAATCCGTACACTTCCCTCTGTTGAGACTCTCGGAAGTGCAACTGTTATCTGCTCTGATAAAACCGGCACTCTTACGCAAAACAAAATGACTGTCGTCGAAGCCTATGTAAACCATAAAAAGGATGTCATAAACAGAACTGCACCGGCTTCGGTCCTGAATGCTGAAGAAAAGAGGCTCCTGGCGATTTCGGTGTTATGCGCCGATGCCCGGGTCAGTTCACACAAAGACGGAAGTTACGAATTTACAGGTGATCCGACTGAAACAGCCCTGCTTGATTTCGGTATCCTCTATAACATGCATAAGGACATAGTTGAAAAAAGTTATCCGCGTGTTGCCGAGATTCCTTTCGACTCTGAAAGGAAGAGGATGACAACAGTCAACAAAATGTCGGAAAACAGCACCCGTGTAAATGTTAAGGGAGGTCTCGATGAAGTTCTAAGCGTATGCGACAAGATAATAATTGAGGGAAATATCCGGAAGATTATGCGGGACGACCTGGAAAAAATTCATTTTGCAAATGAAACCATGGCAAATTCAGCATTACGGGTGCTGGCAATGGCATATAAGGATTGTCCTGAGGAGCCGAAGAATATACATATCGGCGAACTTGAAAACGGACTCATCTTCATCGGCATGCTTGGTATGATCGATCCCGCAAGACCTGAGGTTATTGATGCTATAACAAGATGCAACACTGCAGGCATCCTGCCTGTCATGATAACTGGCGACCACAAAAGCACTGCTATGGCAATCGCCCGTGAGATTGGGATATTCAGGGAAGGAGATACTGCTATTACCGGGGCCGAACTTGAAAAGTTTAGCGAGGAGGAGTTTGACCTGAACGTGCATAAATACACCGTTTATGCACGAGTGGCTCCTGAACATAAGGTCCGGATCGTCAAAGCCTGGCAAAAGCGCGATGAGGTTGTCGCCATGACAGGTGACGGAGTCAATGATGCACCAGCCCTGAAACAAGCTGATATAGGTGCTGCAATGGGAATCGTTGGAACAGATGTTGCGAAGGGAGCTGCCGATATGGTACTCACTGATGATAACTTTGCAACAATTGTTACGGCAGTTGAAGAGGGCAGGCGGATTTATGATAATATTCTCAAAGCAATACAGTTTCTCCTCTCAACCAATGTGGGTGAGATTTTCCTTATCCTGATAACATCGGTTTTCAATCTTGGGATCCCCCTCCTTCCGATCCATATATTATGGGTGAACCTTGTGACGGATAGTCTCCCGGCACTTGCACTTAGCGTTGATCCGGCTGAAAAGGATATAATGAACCGTAAACCGCGAAATTCCAAGAAGGGCTTTATGACAAAAGGGATGATCTGGCGTGTTATTTACCAGGGTATTATGATCGGTGCAATACCACTTGTCGCATTCCTGATTGGACTGCACGAACAGGATCTTGTACTTGGACAGACCATGGCATTTGCCACGCTGATGTTCGCACAGCTTGTTCATGTACGCAACCTTCACTCCAATACAAGATCATCGCTGGCAATCAGTCCTTTCAGAAACAAGGCTCTTATCGCCGCAGTTTTTGTTTCAGCGGGTCTGGCTCTCCTGGTGCTGCTGGTTCCGCCAATCCGTGATGCCTTCAGCCTTACAGCAATGGATGGCAATCACTGGCTTGTAGTAATATTATTGTCGTTGGTACCAATTCTGGTGGTTGATTTGTTCAAGCTTTTCAGGATCAATACCACCAAAGATGAAAAGTCCAATTGAAGGGAATAAGGAACGAAAGTTCCTTGGCTTTAAAAGAAATATTCTTTTTACCGGATTAACAAGCTTTCTTACCGATACATCTGTCAAGATGATCTATTCGGTGATGCCTATGTTCCTGATATCGATAGGGGCATCAAGGACAAGCCTGGCATTGATTGAAGGCATAGCTGAGAGCACATCAGCTCTTATAAAGGCTTTGTCGGGCTTCTGGAGCGACAAGATAGGAAAGAACAAGCCATTTATGCTTATCGGATATGGTTTATCTGCTCTCATAATTCCGCTCTACACTTTTGTAGTATCTCCTGTCCAGGTTCTTGTCCTGCGGTTCGTTGAAAGGTTTGGCAAAGGAATCAGAGCTGCCCCGCGCGACTCCCTTATTGCCGGCTCGACAGCTGATGGAGAGAGCGGCAGAAGTTTTGGATTGCAGAAGGCAATGGATAATAGCGGGGCAATAGCCGGCCCGTTGATTGCCTTTGCAATGCTTACTGCCCTTCCCGGAAACTACAGTTTGATATTCCTTATCGC
>DAIUKI010000202.1:0-5646 GCA_036848255.1 Bacteroidales bacterium
TGTGTTTTATCATGAGATAGTAGGGGCGTTGCATGCAACGCCTCTACCATCGGTGTTCCGATAAATCGGTTAATAACGATGTTTCCATTTTTAAATGCATCACTGGTCCAACCGCCGCCTCGAATCACGCGGGACAAGCTTGCACTTTGAGCTCTTTAAAATAAAATTGTTTTCAGCTTTGATTGAAGTAACTTTGAAACCATAAGGAGAACCACAATTAATTAAAACTCCTGAAAAAAACAGTTCAAATACAGAATTTTCCAATGGCAACAAAACGTCCTGCAAGTAACGCATCATTTAAACTAGTCAGATTCCTGTTGTTTTTAACACGAATTGTCCCGTTGAAAATGAGTTATTCGTTTTGCTCCTTTTTAGCGTTTATCGGATCAGGACTCAATTGGAAAAGAAAGGAGATTGCCATGGATAATCTAAGAATTGTATTCCCTGAAAAAACCGAAAAGGAAAGGAGATCCATATTCAGGGAATCCCTCAGAAATATGCTTAAAAGTATTTTTGAATTTGCTTATATGGCCAGCGGGAAATACTCTGGTGACAGAATTTCAGAAATGGCGAGTGCCTCAGGTCTCGAACAGCTGGATAATTTACAAAAAAATGGTCAGGGCGCTTTATTGTATAGCGGCCATTTTGGCAATTTCGCTTTAATGATAATCTGGCTGGCAATAAAAGGTTATCCGGTAGCTGCCATCTATAAAGAAGCAAAGAACTTTCCTGATGATTTTTTTGGCAACATTTTGAGAAAATTCAATATTACCCCATTAAAATATACATTGGATTCAGCTTTGTCATCAGAAGTTATCAGAGCTCTGAAAGAAAAGAAAATTGTATTTATACAAAATGATCAGTCCTATCCAGATGGTGTATATGTTAATTTTTTCAACAAGTCGGTACCATCAGCCCCTGGACCAGCTTTATTGGCAAAGAGAGCAGGAGTTCCCATCATTCCCTCACTTATCTTCCGCGATAAAAACAATCATCATAAAATAGAAATATTACCGGAGTTCTCTCTTCAACAAGAAAATGATCTGCGAACATTTATTTCTACGAATACACAGATTCTAATCGACTGGATTGCTGAATTATTATTAAAACACCCTACTGAATGGTTATGGCTGCATAACAGATGGAAAAGAGCAAGCAACCGAAACGAAGGGGAGCTCGGTGAAGCCAAATCCCGGGAGCCGAACCCAGCGAAGCGAATCGGGGCGACCTGATGGGACAACAAAACAGTTTATTGCTAGGTTCCGGGGATTCTTATGGTTTTAAGATATCGTTAATGCCAAGGTCTTTGCATATCTTACGACAAAGGTTTTCCTTAATATCTGGGTGTCGGGGGACTGTTGAGAATTTGCCGTTACTGATATTCCTATAAAGGGTATGGTTGCTTCCTTCACGGACAATTGTACAACCACTTTTTATGAGATACCTGACCAGTTTATTTCTCTTCATCAGAAAGTGAAAGACATCGTTTGAGTTATCATCTTGACTGATCTTCCCTTCCTGCTTTTGGCTCTTATATCCTCAAATACCAGATTTACAGCATCGGCAAGGTTCTCCCTTGCTTCCTCAAGCGTTTCTCCCTGTGTATTTATGCCAGAAATCTCCTGCACATATGCCAAAAAACCTCCTTCATCACAAGGCTCGAAAACAGCAGTCATTTCAATTTTTCTCATAACTCTATTTTTTACAAAATTAATATTTTTGAGGCATTGATGCAACATCCAAGAAAAACCTGATTCATAAATGAATGGACATCCTGTCTTTAGATCACAGAAAACTATCTGTTTATTCCAGCCATGGATAAACCATATAAGATCAATTAAGATCTGACTCCGGATTTCCCGTATTAATTCCCCTCAACTGAAGTATCACTGGCTTAATTTTTGCAGTGAAATTGTTAACGTTAAAACCAATCCTGCCATTTTTTGATGACAGATTTTAGCATTCAGTTGAAGAACCTATGACACATATAAAGCTCACAATAATTTTAATCTTTCTCTTTTCATTGACTAACTGTGAAAAGAAAGTTGAAATAGCTGACACTACATCTGATGCCCTAATTGTTGCATTTCATTTTGAAAAACTTTACTGTTATTGGGGATGGGAAATAAAGATTGGTTCAGAAATAATCAGGGCTGACAGCATACCTGACCTGAAACCATTGACAGATACTATCTTCCCTATTAATGGGGAAATCACAATCGGCTCAAAAACAAGAAGTTGTAGTAAAGGGATTGATTATTATGAAATAAAGGAATTTATACGGAAGTAATAACAGAACCCCGGAAAAATGAAAGCCATACGTATAATCTTCTTCTCTTTATCGTGTTGGCTGTGATATGATAGTCATTACCGGACCTGATATGCCATTAAAGCATTTCCGTGTCTGATATAAAGCTTCCCTTTACTTATTACCGGATGGGCCCAGAAAGGTCCTTCTCCTTTTGTTACCTGAAACTCGCTTACAATATCAAGTTTTGTTGCATCGGGCTTTACAAGAGCAACATGACCTGTCTTTTCTTCAAACAGGTACAGCATTCCGTCGGCTGAAATTACAGAACCTCTTGAGTACCATCTTGTGGTCCACAGCGTTTTGCCAGTTGTCCAGTCTACACAAGCCCACATGTCTGAAGGCTTTGACATATGTGTTGATCCGAAAATATTATTCCCGAGAAGGACAGTTCCCCCAAGCTGCGGATCAAAACTTCTGTTTTCCCAGACAATATCAACTGAGTTTCCGTCTGCTGAAAGCTTAAGCTTCAAAGCCACCCAGTTATAACCATTTGCAATGAGGATGTTCCCATCCTTATAGAGGGGTGTCATTGCATGATTTTTCATTACCCTGCCGGTTGCTGCATTAATTTCCGGATAGTTTAATTTCCACATTATCTTTCCGTCTTTTGCATTGACTGCAATAATGTAAGTCCCCAATACAGTTACAATAATTTTCTTCCCGGCAAACTCAATAAGCTTTGGATTCATATATTGCGGCTCCTGGTCGATGGGTTCAGCCTCCCATACCACTTTGCCGTCAGCAATATTGAATGCGACAAGCGAGGCTTTCTTTCCGGCAGGTGATGCAATTACGATGTTATCGATGACAAGCGGAGATTCTGAGATCCCGAATTGTATTGGTTTGCTGTCAAATAAGCTGTAATGATTCTTTGACCATTTTATTTTACCGTCTTTCCCGACACAGACAATATCCCCGCTGCCGCTTATAAGGAAAATATTTCCGTTATAATAAGTCGGAATGCACCTCGATCCCGTGTGGTTTACCATCCAGGCTTTACCATAAACGGTTTCCCATTTCTTCTTGCCATCGAGGGTCAGAGCGGTTAACACATCGGAATCGTCTTTTCTTCCGGTAACATAAATAGCGTCATCGGTTACGGTTGGTGAAGAATAACCGTCACCCATATTTTCGGCATCCCATAAAAGGGCAGGGCCGCCGGCGGGCCACTTTTTCAGTAATCCCGATTCATTATAAATGCCGCTTCTCCCTGGTCCGCGCCATTCATAAAGCTGACCGTAACCAATGGTCACGGAAGCTGCATAGAGTAATACTATTAAAACTATTTTTGAGAATACTGATTTCATATTGGCAAATTTTTTTATGATTTAGCAACCAAAAGAAATGATATAAAAATTTTTAACTGGAGTATCTGAATACGATTGACTTTATCCATAATCGGGCCAAAAATAAAGTAAAAGTCTGATTTATTGGTTTTGTTCACGTTACATTAACTTTTTTTAACAAGAATGTAACTACAGGTCGCTCCCTACGGAGCTTTAAACATAAAATGGATCTGTATATTACTACAAACAGGTCGCACCTACGGCGCTTTTAATAAATGGATATGTCTTTTCCTACAAACAGGTCGCGCCTACTGCGCTCACAGATCTTATTTTGGATTCAATCATTTTATCGTGTACGGAGCCGCGTCGCGGCGACCTGTTTGTAGCACTGAACCATTCTCCAATTAATCTGAGCTGCGTAGCTGCGACCTGTTTGTAGATGTCTTTAATATCAACTATTTAACTCGCACTTAATACATTTAGTCGGACTCTAAATATTGTAAATCGATGATTATTTTACCTGTTACGACAATTATTTTACCTGTTACAATATGCATTCTGAGTCCTGTCTCTATTATTTAACTCCTCCTTGCTTCAATACCAGATTAATCAGATTACCTTTAATAAATATAAGTCCTGATCTTGATTTAATGGCTTCGGGTAAGTGGTGCCGGGTGCATATCCTTTTACGTGACTTTTTTGTCCAGCTCCTTCGCAGCTGGCCTACATGGAATGCAGGAACTTCCCTCCAAAAGAAAACACTCTGTCAACGATATGCTCTGAAGGAGCATCCGGAGACAGGTTGCTTCTCTGAAGGAGAAGGATGTTAATAACCTCCGGTGCAACCGGAGGTAATGCCATCTCTCCCGAAGTAAGTCCTGAAGGGCCTTAATATACTCCCATTTAAAGTGTAAAATTATTACCTTGCACGTGCCTCGTTGTACTATAAAGATGCTTCCGATTAATCCGTAATCTCGTTATATTTGAACCTCAATTTACTTTTGCGAACCTATAACCTATGGAAAACAAAGAGATCAACCTGATCCTTGAGAACCAGAAGAAATTTTTTGCATCAGGCAAAACACTCGATATAAAATACAGGCTGGAGAACCTGAAGAAACTGAGATCGCTGATCCTCAGTCATGAGGACGAGTTGTATCAAGCTCTTCAAGAGGATTTCCATAAGCCATATTTTGAGGTGCTTGGAACGGAATCGAGGTTTACAGTTGCCGAGATCAGCATGATGATACGCAACCTTAAAAAATGGTCAGGCAGGCAGAGGGTCAGTACTTCCCTTGCCAATGTCCCTGCCCGGAGCTATATCCTGCCCCAGCCTTATGGGCAGGTGCTGATCCTCTCCCCATGGAATTACCCTTTCCAGTTATCAATGATTCCGGCGATGAGCGCACTTGCTGCAGGCAACTGTGTTGTTTTGAAAGTCTCACAGAAAGTCCCGAATACCCTTGAGGTCATATCAAAGATAATCAGCCATTTCCCTAAGGAACTGATTGTACTTGTCAAAGGAGAACACTCGCTGAGCGATTATCTCCTGAATTTCCAGTTTGACTATATTTTCTTCACCGGAAGTCCGGCTGTCGGAAAGAAGGTAATGACAAAAGCCGCTGAGAACCTTACACCCATAACACTCGAGCTTGGCGGCAAAAATCCATGTGTTGTGGCGGCTGATGCAAAGCTCGGATATGCGGCAAAAAGGATAGCCTCCGGAAAATTCATAAATGCCGGCCAGACATGCATAGCTCCCGACTATCTGCTTATTGATCATAAGGTTAAGGACCATTTCCTTGAACTTCTGGTTAAAGAAATAAAATCATTCTATGGTGAGGATCCGGCTAAAAGCGCCGATTATTGCCGAATAGTCAATTCCGGAAAGACTTTAAGAATGGAATCATTCCTGAAAAACGGGAATATAATTGCCGGAGGATTCACTGATACTGAGAACTGCTATGTGGCACCCACAATAATTACAGGTGTAATGCCTGAGGATCCTGTCATGCAGGAGGAGATCTTCGGTCCTGTTCTGCCTGTGAT
>DAIUKI010000203.1:0-5632 GCA_036848255.1 Bacteroidales bacterium
GCCGGTGCAATTTTAACAGCAGCATGGATCTCCGACGTTGTTGCACCTCCGATAAGCAAAGGTATTTCCACCTTTCTCCTCTCCATTTCGGAGGCTACATGGACCATCTCCTCAAGCGATGGGGTTATTAATCCGCTCAGACCAATGAAATCAGCTTTTTCACTAATTGCCGTGTCTATTATCCTGTCGGCCGGCACCATAACACCAAGGTCAACGATCTGGTAGCTGTTGCACGAAAGGACAACCCCGACAATGTTTTTTCCGATATCATGGACATCTCCCTTTACTGTTGCAAGAATTATCTTTCCAGCACTTTTCTTTTCCTCTCCCTCACTCTCCTTTTCAATATAGGGAGACAGAACGGCCACGGCCTTTTTCATTACCCTGGCGCTCTTTACTACCTGAGGAAGGAACATCTTTCCTGAACCGAAAAGGTCTCCTACCTCATTCATTCCTCCCATCAGGGGGCCCTCGATAACTTCGATCGAACGATTAAAAAGCGGACGGGCCTCTTCAATGTCAACCTCAATGAATTCATCGAGCCCGCGCTTGAGTGAATGTCTGATGCGCTCAAGTACGGGGAGTGAGCGCCATTCATCAGCCTTCTCCTCCTTCCGGCCTTCATTCTTCAGTCCCTCGGCAAATTTCACGAGTCTTTCGGTGGCATCCTTCCGGCGGTTCAGCACAACATCCTCGGTAAGCTGATGAAGATCAGGCTGGATCTCGGTGTAAACCTGAAGCATGCCCGGGTTGACAATAGCCATATCGAGACCTGCCTTTATCGCATGATAAAGGAATACCGAATGTATGGCCTCCCGCACTGAGTCAATTCCGCGGAATGAAAATGACAGATTGCTTATCCCTCCGCTCACTTTTGTATACGGAAGGTTCTGCTTTATCCATTCCGTTGCTTTGATGAAATTGACCGCATAGTTATTGTGTTCTTCAATACCGGTTGCTATTGCAAGAACATTAGGGTCAAAAATTATATCCTCAGGAGGAAATCCGGCTTTTTCAGTCAGGAGTTTATATGACCTTTCAGCCACCGCAATTCGCTTTTCAAATGTATCGGCCTGACCCTTTTCATCGAATAGCATCACAACGGCAGCGGCCCCGTATTTTCTGATTTTATGGGCATGATCAAGGAACACTTCCTCACCTTCTTTCAGGCTTATGGAATTAACAACCGATTTCCCCTGGATACATTTTAGTGCCGACTCTATAACGCTCCATCTCGAAGAGTCAATCATCAGGGGTAGCTTGGCAATATCGGGTTCTGACATCACAAGGTTCACGAACTTAACCATTGCCCTCTCCGAGTCAAGCATGGCCTCATCCATGCAGATGTCAATTATCTGCGCGCCACCCTCAACCTGGTTTCGTGCAATGGCAAGGGCCTCATCATATTTTTCCTCCTTGATGAGCCGTGCAAATTTGATCGATCCGGAAACATTTGTCCGCTCCCCGATATTTACAAAATTCGTCTGTGGTGTAACAGTAAGCGCCTCAAGCCCGCTCAGGCGGGTGTACCGGATTATTTCCGGTTTGATCCGGGGCTTATGTAATTTCGCCTTTTCAGCAATTTTCCGGATATGTTCCGGTGTTGTTCCGCAGCAGCCTCCTATAATATTCACCCATCCTTCCTTCATGAATTCTTCGGCAACAGAGGCCATAAATTCTGCCGACTGGTCATACTCCCCGAACTGGTTGGGCAGACCGGCATTCGGATGTGCTGAGACCCGGAATACAGCCTTTGCAGACAACTCCTGTATAAAGGGCCTGAGTTGTTCTGCTCCAAGCGCACAGTTCAGACCAATGCTGAAAAGCGGAAAATGTGAGACTGATATCAGAAATGCTTCAAGGGTTTGACCTGTAAGCGTTCGTCCGCTTGCATCGGTGATCGTCCCCGAAACCATTACCGGCAGACGAATACCCTTTTCCTCAAAAACGTTTTCAATGGCAAAAAGCGCCGCCTTGCAGTTGAGGACATCAAAAATGGTTTCCACAAGCAGGATATCCGCTCCCCCGTCGATTAGTCCCCTGGCTTGTTCCGCATAAGCTTCCTCAAGCTGATCGAATGTAACAAGCCTGGCCCCGGGATCATTTACATCCGACGACATTGAGGCAGTACGGTTTGTCGGGCCGAGGGTGCCGACGATAAAATGACTTTCCGGTTTTTCTGAATTCTCAAAAAGAGCTATTGCCTTCCCTGCAAGCTTTGCCGACTGATAATTCATTTCATAAACCTGGCTTTCCATGCCGTAATCAGCCATGGAGATCCTGTTCGAATTGAATGTATTGGTTGTGATCAGGTCAGCGCCGGCTTCAAGATATTCTTTATGGATATTCAGAATGACCTCTGGCATTGTAATAGACAAAATATCATTGTTCCCCTTCAGAGGTTTTGGATGCTCCCTGAATTCCACACCCCTGAAATCCGATTCCTGAAGCTTATGCTTCTGGATCATCGTCCCCATGGCACCATCGAGGATAAGGATACGGCGTTGGATAAGGTCGTTGAGAGATGATTTCATTTTATTATTTTTCTTCCCGTATTCACTATAAAAACATCCATTTCCGGCAATTGTTCCCTTAATCCATATAATGTCTTAAGGTTTACAACGCCGATTACATATTTGTACAATTTGCTGCTAAAGTATTCCGATACATCCTTTAATCCAAACAATTTCCTATCCTTTTCGTTCCTGTATCTCAGGTAAATCTCAAGTCTGAAGTCCCTAGTGTATTTTGAAACGGTTCCCTGCTGGTATTTCTTGTATTCATACTTGTATCCGTACGAATTTGCCGAAATATCCGAAAGTACTGCACTTCCGGTGGCATGTCCCCCGGCTCCCTTGCCGCTGAAGAATTGCTTGTCGGCAAACGCTGCTTCAGTTATTACACCGTTATACTCATTATCAACATTATAAAGGTATTTGTCGGAAGATATGAATCTCGGAAGGACAAAGCTCGTGATTGTGTTTTCATTTGTTTTTCCTACATAAGGCACCAGTTTTATCTTGAGACCTTTTTCCCTGGCATACCTGATATCAAAAGTCGATATTCTGTTAATCCCGTAATGGAAAACCTCATCAGGATCGAGGAAAAGTCCATAAGCATGACCGGTGATTATGCACAGCTTGTACTTTGCATCCCATCCCTCGACGTCGAGAGTGGGATCCGATTCAGCAAATCCTTTTTCCTGCGCTTCCTTCAGTGCAACATTATAATCCTTGCCTTCATTATGCATCTTTGTCAGGACATAGTTGGTGGTCCCGTTCAGAATGCCCCTGAGCGAGTGCAGCAGCTCATTGTCATAATATTCTTCGAGGTTCCGGATTATCGGGATGCTTGCCCCTGCCGACGCCTCATAGAGCATTGAAACATGATGCTTCTCCTGAAGTTCGACAAGTTCCCTGAAATGTTTAGCAATCATCATCTTATTTGCTGAAACTACATTCTTCCCGTTTTTCATTGCAGCAGTCACGATCCTGAATGCTTCGTCGGCATCATCAATAAGCTCCACCACAAGGTTGATCGACGGATCATCGAGGATGTCGTTTTTGTCGAAAGTAAAATTCGACATCGGTATCCTTCTCTTCTTGTTACGGTCCTTGACGCAGATCCTGATGATATCAGCCTTGAATCCGCTGCTGCTGTTCAGAACATCATGCAGTCCCTGACCAACGCATCCGTATCCGAAAAGCCCTATTTTTAGTTTTTCCCTTGTCATAAGATCTTTTTAAATGCCTGTTCGAAATCAAAAATAATATCATCAATATGCTCAATACCCACCGAAACCCTGAAAAGACCCTGGTCAATTCCGGCAGCATCAAGCTCTTCAGCGGAGAGCTGTGAATGGGTAGTTGTTGCAGGCTGGATAATCAGGGTTTTTGCATCACCCACATTTGCAAGATGGCTCACAAGTTCAAGATGTTCCACCAGTTTTGATGCCTTTTCCTTTTCAGCTTTCAGAACGAAGCTCAGTACACCGCCGGCGCCTTTTTGCAAGTATTTCTTTGCCATTTCATAGTTAGGATTCCCGGGGAGTCCGGGATAATTCACTTTCTCAACCAGGGGATGAGCCTGAAGCCATTCTGCAAGTGCAAGAGCATTTTGAACATGCCGCTCCATCCTCAGTGATAAGGTCTCAAGACCCTGGATAAAAAGGAATGAGTTGAACGGGCTTATCGCCGGACCAAGGTCGCGCAGTCCCTCAACGCGGGCTTTTATTATAAAGGCAACGTTACCGGCAGTGGAAGTCAGGGAAAAGATATCCCCGAAAACAATCCCGTGATAACCTTCCGATGGTTCTGTAAAAACTGGAAACCGGCCATTGTTCCAGTTGAAATTAGCTCCGTCAACAATAACCCCTCCGATGCTTGTCCCGTGTCCTCCGATCCACTTTGTAGCAGATTCAGTGACTATATTTGCACCGTAATCTATCGGCCTGAATAAATATCCGCAGGCGCCAAAGGTATTATCAACAATCAGAGGTATACCATGCCTTGATGCCAGTTTAGCAAAAGCTTCAAAATCAGGGATATCAAATCCTGGATTTCCGATAGTTTCCACATAAACCGCTTTGGTATTCTCGTTTATCAGTGGCTCAAATGATTCCGGATTAAGGTCTTTTGCAAATCTTGCCTCAATTCCGAAACCGGCAAGAGTGATCTTAAACTGGTTATGGCTTCCACCATACAGAAAAGGTGAGGTGACAAAATTATCGCCTTTCCTCATAATGGTTGTAAGAGCCAGGAACTGAGCAGCATGTCCTGATGATACTGCCAGAGCTGCAGCACCGCCTTCAAGGGCTGCCACTCTTTTTTCAAATACATCGGTAGTTGGATTCATCATGCGGGTATAAATATTTCCCGGTTCAGACAGGTTGAACAGATCTGCCGCATGCTTCGCATTCTTAAATACGTATGATGATGTCTGGTACAGGGGAACGGCCCTTGAAAGCGTATCGCTGTCGGGTGTGTGTCCGGCATGTACCTGAAGAGTTTCGAATTTTGATTTATGTGGATTCATTATGTTGTGTTTTAACTGTTAGACTTTTTAATTGGTGCTGGGTGCTTGTTGCTGGTTGCTGGTTAGGATCAGCACCAAATAACCAGTAACCAGTAACCGGTAACAAGCAACTTAATTTAATCTGCTGATTCCTTCCGGTTCCTGTTCCTTACCATCCCATGCCCATAGGCAGGTACGGCAGAATTTGGTTTTCATGGATCGAATGAAATGTTTTCATTGTTCTCGTGTTAATTTTTATCATCTCCCGGCTTTCCGGGATTAGGTTTTGGCACCTTTCTCCCGAAAAAATCGGGATTGGTTGCCAGGGTTTCGCAGAGCCTAATCTCTCCGCCCTTCTTAATAAAAACCAAACACCCTGAAATGGAAGGAATATTTGATTTGTGACTGCAAATGTAGGAATGATTTTGAAAAATGCAAAAAAAAACATCAGGACTAAAGTCCTTTCTTTGGGTCTATGCTCCAGCCACGGCTTAAAAGCCGTGGTTAGCAGATAACCATGCACCTTGGTTTTTGCCATGATAGTTCTATGGGTATTTGCTCTAACCATGGCTTTTAAGCCGTGGTTAGCAGATAACCATGCACCTTGGTTTCAGCCATG
>DAIUKI010000204.1:0-5605 GCA_036848255.1 Bacteroidales bacterium
TCATATGTTCCTGGCAGTACATCAACAACCGTCCCTTTCGGCATAACCATAATCACCGAAGTAAGGTCATTATTATCCCTGAAAAGGCGGCTTGCAGAATTTAACGTGGCAGCAGTAACAGCATTCTGAACATAGGATCGGCTCTTCTCAAGATCCTGAAGAACATCAGTGTTTGAGACCTGGGATTTTACACCAAAAAATATAAAAAAAATAATGGCCGACAATATAATCCTTTTCATATTATTGTTTTTCAAATCATATTCAAAAATTGTACCATTCATTGAATCTTCCTTATAAGCATAACTCCATCCCGTATCGGCAGGATGATGTTTTCTATATTCTTTTGACTGCTAATCATTTCATTAAACTCAATTATCCCTTTCGTCTGCTGATCAATGACCTCCTTTTCGAAGACTTTCCCGCCCCAGAGAACGTTGTCGGCAATAATAAACCCTCCCGGCCTGACTTTATCTATTATCAATCTGAAGTATTCACAGTATTCCCTTTTGTCGCCGTCAATGTAAACCAGATCGAACTCTTCACTCATGCTGCCGATCATCTCCTGCAACCGGCCGCTAAAAGTCACAATCTTCCCTCCAACTCCGGCTTTATCGAAAAATGTTTCAGTGAATTCTGCAATCTCATCATTAGGCTCAACGGTAATCAGTTTACCGTCTGTCTTTAGTCCCCTGGACAGGCATATAGTGGAATACCCGGTGAAAGTTCCAATTTCCAGAATGCATGACGGGCTGATCATTCTTGAGATCATTTCAAGGAACTTTCCCTGAATGTGTCCGCAGGCCATGTTGGGATTTACGAACCGCAGGTGTGTTTGCCTGAAAAGATCCTCCAGTACAGGATCCTCGGGGGTAGAATGATCAAGAATGTATTTCTCAAGTTCGCGATCCATGATTATTTATAAATCAACGTCGATAATTTCCCCGGGTCAAATATTTCATTCGCTGCATCCAGTAATTCAGATGATGTAATTCCATCAATCTTTTTGCAGGTCTCTGCCATGCTTTCTATCCTGTTGAAGACCAAAAGGCTTTTCCCAAGACTCAGCATCAGGTTTTCGTGATTCTCATAACCTCTTGCAAGATATCCTTTTATCTGGTTCTTTGCCTTGCTGAGCTGGACAATTCCCAGTTTCTCTCTCCTAAGTTTTGTCAATTCGGATAATGTTACTTTGATGCTTTTTTCAAGATTCTGGCTATCCGTACCGAAATATATTGAAAATGCCCCTGTGTCGCAGTATGGATTATAAGCTGATTCCACATTATATGCAAGCCCGTTTTTCTCCCTGAGCGACATGTTGAGCCTGGAATTCAAACCCTGTCCGCCCAGGATATTGTTAAGAAGGAACATGCCAAGGCGCTTTTCATCCTTGAGCGGGTAGGCGATATTCCCGATTATGCAATGATTCTGATAGGTATTCATCTTCTTTGTCATCGAAGAAGATTTGTATGTATATGCTACATGCTTCCTGTAATTCCGTTTGTTTGCAGAGACGGTCCCGAAGTATTTCCTGAACATGCGGAGGATCTTTTCATCAGGAATATTTCCAACTGAACAAAAAACCATCTGGTCGGTGTTGTAATTCATCGATATGAAATCCGTCAGTGTTTTCTGTGTAAAGGATTTGACAGTGGAAGAGTTACCCAGGATATTATGGCCTATAGGCTGCCGGGCGAATATCTGCTCCTCGAAGTCATCAAATATCATTTCAGCCGGGTTATCGAGGTATGAATTAATCTCCTCCATAACAACCTCCTTTTCCTTTTCAATCTCTTTTTCGGGCAGGACAGAATTAAAGACAATATCATGAATTATTTCAACAGCTCTTTCATAATCCTCCATGATAAATGAGGCATGTACCGCTGTCTCTTCCTTTGTTGTATAGGCGTTGAGCTCGCCACCGACATCTTCAAGGCGGCTCAGGATATAATAGGCTTTTCTTTTTCGGGTGCCTTTAAAGAGCATATGTTCAATAAAGTGTGCAATTCCATGTTCCGGGGCTAGCTCGTCACGTGAGCCGGTATTGATTACAAGTCCGCAGTGGGCAACAATTCCGGGTATCCTGTTATGAACGAGTCTTATTCCGTTGTCGAGGGTGTCAAAGAGGAGATCCATTAATTGATTTTCGTGAGGATGCAAATGTACCATAACCTCAAAACGAATCCAAATCGAAATATCCCGGTAAAACGGTAACTATAAAAAGACATAAAAAAAGCCATCATTACAGACAGCTGATTTTTATTTGTGGTGCCACCAGGAATCGAACCGGGGACACACGGATTTTCAGTCCGTTGCTCTACCGACTGAGCTATGGCACCTTATTTTCGGACTGCAAATATATATTTCAAATTTGAGTATCCAAAACTTTATTCTGAAAAAATAACAATGGAGTAATGAGTCTGTGGTGAACGGATTCACTTCTAAGGTATTTTATTTAACAACATTGGGAAAATTTTCTAACTTGTATTTTTTTTCATCAGTGTCAGTAAAATTTAGAATATTATCAGCATATTTATTGATTATGTATTTCTTAAGTACTGCAGCTGTTCATGGCCAGATACTTAAAGACACATCAGCCATAAAACTCCTTAAAACAGGCGTTGACGACATTTACGGCTGCCGGTTTACAGAAGCAAGTCGAACAGGTGATGAATTAAACAGCTTATTCCCGGACCATCCGGTAATATATCTGTATAACGGAATGCTGACTTATTGGAAAAACCATCCTCTGATTCCATCGTCATCTGAATCTTCATCCTATGAAAATTACATGACCACATGTATAAGAATATGTGAGGAAGCCCAGGAGACAGATGACTACGCCGAATACCTGCTTGCCAACCTGGGCGCCAGGGGAATGCTTTTGATGTATTATGCCGACAATAATCTAACCGACAAGGTTAATTCTCTTGTTATCAGTACATACCGTCATGTCAGGGAATCTTTCGATTATTCTTCGGTTTATCCGGATTTTTATTTTTTTACCGGACTTTACAATTACTACCGTGAGGCATACCCCGAGGCCCACCCCATTTATAAGGTGCTTGCATTTCTTTTTCCGCGGGGCGACAGGGAGAAGGGATTGGCCGAAATGCGGCTAGCTGCAACAAAATCCATTATGCTTAAGGCGGAAGCTTACTCTTTCCTGTCATACATTTTCCTGAGCTTCGAAAATAATTATGCAAAGTCACTGCCCTACACAATGAGTCTCCACGAACTTTATCCGGCTAATCAGCCGTATCTCGCAGGTTATCTGAAAAACCTACTGTTGGTAAAGAAATATGATGAAGCTGAAAAAATAATCAATTCATTGAATGACAATAACATCAACTCCTATTTCAGGGCACAGATCTCGGTTTTCAGCGGGATCCTTCAGGAGAAGAAATATCATAACTATGACCAGGCTCTGAAATTTTACAATAAAGGGATCAGTGAGCTTTCAGGTTTTAACTACTACGGCAGCGAGTATACCTCCTATGCCTATTTCGGACTAAGCCGCATCAGCGGCATCAGAAATGATAAGCAGAACAGGAGGGCATACCGGAAAATGGCCATGGAGATGACAAGCTATAAAAAGGTCAACTTTGATGAATAGGAGACCTGTTTCCCGGGGAAAGGTTGTCTGTTGCCTTTTAAATCAGCCGGCTTAATTTACTTCTGATCGTTTTCAAGAACAAACGGAGTGATCTGGTAAACGCAATAGTTCAGCCAGTTGGAAAATAGCAGGCTTGCATGGCTTCTCCATCTGACGACCGGCATCTGCGCGGGATCATCATTCCGGAAGTAATTCCTTGGAATTCCTATTTCAAGACCTTTGGCAATATCACGGTCATATTCCGATTTCAGGGTAAGGGGATCATATTCAGAATGACCGGTTACAAAAACCCTCCTAAAATCCCTTGAGGCCACAAGATATATACCTGCCTCTACTGAATCAGCAAGGATTTCGAGATCGCTGACTTTCTGAATATCATCCCTTCTTACTTCAGTATACCGCGAATGGGGTGCAGGGAACTCGTCATCAAAACCCCTGGTAAGAAAATTGGTCCTGTTATAAATCCTGTGACTGAAGACTCCGAACATCTTTTCCTTCATCATATACTTGGGAATGCCATAATGGTGATACAGTCCTGCCTGTGCTGCCCAGCAAATGAACAGCGTTGAAGTCACATGATGATCGGCCCACTTCATGATTCTTACCATCTCCTCCCAGTAATCAACCTCCTCGAAAGCCAGATGCTCAATAGGGGCCCCGGTAATTATCAAACCATCGAATTTATGACCTGAAACATCATCAAAAGTCTTGTAGAACGCATCAAGATGCTCTTTCGGAGTATTCTTTGAAAGATGCATCCTGGTATATATCAGTGTTATTTCAACCTGCAGCGGGGTGTTCGAAAGAAGTCGCAGGATCTGTGTTTCAGTTGTGATCTTAACCGGCATCAGGTTAAAGATCAATATCTGAAGGGGCCTGATATCCTGATGAACGGCCCTTGTTTCCTTCATCACGAATATATTCTCATTCTCAAGGATCCTGACTGCCGGTAAATTATCCGAAATATTGAGTGGCATAATGCAAATATGATTTTGTTTTCAGTTTATAATGTTGTCCTGTCTGGTTTTTGGGTTTGAAAGATACTTATTACGTAATAAATTATAATGATTTTGCTCCAGAATCATCAATTATCAGGTATTCTTGTCCTTTTTTGATCATCGTTTGTCAAAATAGCCGGTATTTCTTAAAAAGATCCGTTTGTTTTATAACTTATTATAAACCAGACGTTTTTAATTATTGCCTGACTGGCAAATGACCTCATCATCCATTTCACTGGTAAATTCGGGACCGGTTTTGACGAACTGCTCCAATTCTTTTATAAGGTGAAACAACATGTAACCGATCAACCGGAATTATTTGACGAACCTTGTGAATAACAGTTGCATAATCCCACAGATTGGGCTTTATCGTATTGACATGCATCCGTATTGTATTTATTTTTACATCAACAGGGAACAGATAAAAGCAAGGATTAAAAAGACAAAACAATGAAAACATTTTACAGGATATCATCAAAGGAAATGGGAACGGTCCTCCTCAAAAGGAGAAAGATAGCAAAAGCTCTGCGCTGGTGGCTCCGTGAAAATGGTTTCGTATATAAATATATGTTTTTTGTCAATTAGGTCAGATTGGTTTAGTTTAAGTTTGTTAATCATTGTGTTCCGGATGGTAAAATCCGGGATTTGTGAAAGGGGAGGATCCGGGGTAAATCCTTCCCTTTTTTTTTTTCAAGGTTTTGTTAAATTTGTGGTTGTAAAAACTTCTTAAAATTATCGACATGAAAAAAATCATTCTGACATTGACATTAGTGATATTTATCTCTGCCTATGTATCAGCACAGGACTATAATACAGGTGTTGGCCTGAGACTTGGCTTTTCAAACGGGCTTACGGTGAAGCATTTTGTCAGCCAGAGATCTGCTTTCGAAGGTTTACTCTCAACCCGGTGGAGGGGATTTGAACTTACCGGCTTGTATGAAGTGCATAACAACGCATTCGACGTTGACAGACTGAACTGGTATTTCGGTGGCGG
>DAIUKI010000205.1:0-5598 GCA_036848255.1 Bacteroidales bacterium
ACAAACTACCATTATATTGTACCCGAATTTTATAAAAATCAAAAATTCAGTCTTTCTAATTTAAAATTCATAAACGAATTTCTTGAAGCAAAAAAATCAGGCATTATCACAAAACCGGTTTTATTGGGTCCCGTATCCTTTTTGCTGCTTGGTAAGGAAAAAGAACCAGATTTCGACAGGATTGATTTATTACAGAATCTTCTTCCTGTATACTTTGAAATGCTTAAGATGTTACTTTCTAATGGTGCCGAATGGCTTCAATTTGATGAACCTTTTCTGGTATTAGATCTTACGCAGAAACAAAAAATAGCTTTTAAAACAGCTTATTTACAGATCCGGGAGAATTTCCCTGAATTACATATTCTGGTTGCCACTTACTTTGAAGGTTTGCACGATAATTCGGATTTAGCAATGAGTTTGCCGGTTGATGCAATCCATCTCGACCTTGTGAAAGCACCTGAACAACTTGAGCAAATAATGAATTTAATGCCAAAAGATAGAATATTATCTCTTGGCATTGTCGATGGCAGAAACATTTGGAAGAATAATTTTGAAAATTCATTGAAACTTATAAATAATGCCATCGCAAAGATTGGAGAGGAGAGGGTTATGATAGCCCCTTCATGTTCGTTGCTTCATGTCCCATGCGATCTGGATTTGGAAGCCAACGAAAAAGTTTTGCCACCCGAAATTAAACAATGGTTTGCATTCGCAAAGCAGAAGATTGAAGAAGTAGTTTTACTTAAGCAATTATCTGCCCATAACGAAGATGAATTAACAGAAAAGCTTTATGAAAACAATAAGAAAGCTATTCAAAGCCGGAAAACGTCAAGACTTATTCATAACGATGCGCTAAAGGAACGTATCAACCTCATAGAACATTATGAGGGAATTAAAAGAAAACCATTCCCGTTGCGTAAAAAGAAACAACAAAAATATCTTGACCTTCCGCCATTTCCCACAACCACGATTGGTTCATTTCCACAAACCAACGAGGTTAGGAGTTGGAGAGCAAAGCTGAAGAAGAAAGAACTCACGTTAAATGAATATAATAGTCTTATACAAAAGGAAATAGAACGAATCATCCGCTGGCAGGAAAATGTTGGTCTGGATGTTTTGGTTCATGGTGAATTTGAACGCAACGATATGGTTGAATATTTCGGTGAAATGTTAGATGGTTTTACATTTACCAGTAGTGGCTGGGTTCAGAGTTATGGATCGCGTTACGTAAAACCACCAATTATATTTGGCGATGTTCTGCGACCAATCCCTATGACCGTGGATTGGATTAAATATGCACAGTCTCTGACATCAAAGCCGGTTAAAGGAATGTTAACCGGGCCTGTTACAATCCTTGAATGGTCATTTGTAAGGGATGATCAGCCTCGTTCAGAGACGTGCTATCAAATTGCTTTAGCCATCAGGGATGAAGTGCTCGATCTGGAAAGAGCAAACATTAAAATTATTCAACTTGACGAACCTGCACTAAGGGAAGGCTTACCTCTCAGAAAAAAGGACTGGAAATCGTATCTCGACTGGTCTGTTAAAGCTTTTCGCCTCTCTTATGCTGGTGTTAAAGATGAAACACAAATCCACACACACATGTGTTATTCTGAATTCAACGATATCATTCAAAGTATCACGGCCATGGATGCCGATGTAATAACCATCGAATGTTCGAGATCACAGATGGAATTATTGGATGCATTTATTGAATATGACTATCCCAATGATATCGGGCCAGGGGTGTACGATATTCACTCACCTCGCGTACCTACACGTAATGAGATGGTTGAGCTTCTGAAAAAAGCTTCGGTTGTTATTCCAAAAGGGAACATCTGGATTAACCCCGATTGTGGGTTAAAAACACGCGGCTGGAAAGAAACTAATAAAGCTATTATTGAAATGGTAAATGCAGCTAGATTGGTTCGCGAAAAAATATAAATCAGTGACAAAATAATTAAAATAAAAAATCATGGCTATAAAAAAAGTCTGGATAGAAGAAGGTTGTTCCGCTTGCGGTTTGTGCGAAGAAATTTGTCCGGAAGTTTTTAAACTGAAAGACGAAGCAACCGTAATTGAGGGTGTAAATTACTCTGAATATGAGGTGAAAATAAAGGAAGCAGCAGAAAGCTGCCCTGTCGAAGTAATTAAATATACTGAGTAATATTACTCCAATGAAAAATCGTAAAAGATTCTCCGACAATCCGTTTGCAACTGGATGAGAAGTTTACTGAATTCAATGATATTTATCCCGAAATGCTTAATATACATCAGAATGGTAATTTCTCCAGTTAAAGATTTATACAGGTTTCATCACCATGAGATTACCTTTTTATCTCTGAATAAAAGTCCGGTTATGTCTTGTGAAACTTCTGATGAGAGCCATACAGGAGTTTCCGCCCCTTTCTCAACAGAACGTGTAGTACCTTCACCTCCCAAATCGGTACGTACCCATCCGGGACAAACCGCATTTACCGAAATATTTTTAGTCTTAAGCTCATATGCAAGTTGTTTGGTAATTGCATTAAGCAATGTTTTTGAAACACAATAAGCAGGGGACCATCCGGCCACCTCTCCGTTCAATACCCCACCTCCGCTGGAGACCATTACTATTCTGCCAGGTGATCTGATGAATGGCAAAAATACTTTTGTTACAAATAATGGCCCATAACTATTTGTATTGATAGTTTGTTGCAAAATGTTTCTATCATTTTGAAGTAATTTATAATCGCCCTTAATAATTATACCGGCATTATTAACCAAAACGTCAATTTTCAGCCTTTTTAAATTAAATTGACTGGCTGCGGTTTCAATACTTTCCAGACTACTCACATCCATTAGTAAGGAGTCAGCATTTATCTTTTCCTTCTGTAAATTTCCAAGAGCCGTTTTCAATCTTGTTTCATCACGACCAGAGATGATTACAAAGAAACCCAGTTTGCCACATTGTCTGGCAATTTCAAAACCAATCCCCTTGTTTGAACCTGTAATAAAAATTACTTTACTCATCTTGTTAGCTAACAATTTTAATGTTAAATGCTCCATTGTTCGTTGCTATTGATAATACTTACCCCCATTTTTCTAAGCTCGCTTTTTATGCTGGCAAAGGCATCATTGCTCAGCGGGCGTGAGGCATCTTCAATCAGTGTAGCGGAAAAGCCTTCTTTTAGTGAATCCTTTATTGTGTAATACACACAGATGTCGGCCGCCAGACCGCAAAAATGTAATTCAGTGATTCCTTTTTCTTTCAGGTAACCCGACAGTCCTGTGCTAATTTGATGACCGTTATCGTAAAATCCGCTGTAACTGTCAATTTCAGGATCCATCCCTTTACGGAAGATAGCTGCGATTTTATTGATTTCAAGATCAGGGTGAAACTCAGCTCCTTTTGAGGCCTGCACGCAATGGTCGGGCCAAAGGATCTGTTTTATTCCGTTAAGGTTTATTTCGTCAAATGGTTTCTTATTTGAGTGGTTAGATGCAAAACTCTTATGGTTTTGCGGATGCCAGTCCTGTGTAGCTACTACAAGATCAAAATATTTCTGCAGCCGGTTAATCAGGGGTACAATTATGTCACCAGATGGTACTTCTAAAGAACCACCGGGCATAAAATCATTCTGAACATCGACTAAAAGAAGGGCTTTCATATATTTATCTTTTATGTACTTCAATAAGCCAGTCCCGCTCATTTTTAAGCCTGTCGCTAAGACCCACTTTATATATATGAGGATTGTTAAACCGTTTGTATTCCCCGGGCAGATTTTTTAATCGATCACGACGGTACTGTGCTATTTCTGAAAGCGACAGAGGTTTGGATAACCGCACTCCGTTTCCCATTACTTTCTGCAGCAGGGATTCTTTATTGTATTTTTTAACAGAGAGTGATTTAAGTGGATACAAAGGGTGATACATAATTTCCAAATCTTGTTCATCAGCCAGGGTAACTACATCGGCTCCGATAAACATACCTTCGTTATCAAACATTCTGAAAACTTGTTTTCTATGGGGTAGTGTAATTTTACTGACCGTCTCCGATAATTTGATTCGTGGTTTTCCATTTGCAAAGGACATTTTATAGACTCCATCCAAAGCCGCGTCGGGGTGACCGGTCACGAGATTTGTCCCAACACCAAATATATCAATCGGAGCCTGCTGTTCCAGAAGACTTTTTATGATGTACTCATCCAATTGGTTTGAAACCGCAATTTTCACATATTCCAGTCCTGCGTCGTCAAGCATTTTCCGACTCCTTTTTGCAAGATAGGCGAGATCGCCGCTGTCAAGTCTGATTCCACTGAGCCGATAACCTTTCTCTTCCATTTTTTTTGCTACGATAATAGCATTTGGCAAGCCACTTTTTAGAGTGTCGTAGGTATCCACAAGCAAAACACACTCATCTGGTTGTACTTCAGCAAAATGGCTGAAGGCAGTTAATTCGTCATCATAACTTTCAACAAACGAATGCGCCATCGTACCTGACACCGGAATACCATAATCGCGTCCTGCACGAACATTGCTGGTAGCATCAAATCCTCCGATGAAAGCTGCCCTGCTTGCATAATAACCTCCGGCACCCTGTGCCCTTCGTAATCCAAAGTCAATTAGTTTACGATCCCCGGCAGCCTGTCGCATTCGACTGGCTTTTGTTGCAATAAGAGTTTGAAAATTAAGGATATTAAGCAGGATGGTTTCGATGATTTGAGCCTCAATAATATTTGCTTCAACCTGCAATATGGGACTGATTGGAAAAACAATATCTCCTTCGCGGGAAGTATAAATATTACCCGCAAACCGGAATTTTTTAAGGTATTGTATAAATTCAGGATGGAATCCAAGTTCCTTTAGAAAGTCCAGATCCTGTTTATCGAAGGTTAGAATTTCGAGCGCATTCAGAAGATCTTCCAAACCCGCAAATACCGCGTAACCGGAATCGAAAGGTAACTTACGAAAGAAATAGTCAAATACGGCCTGGTTGTCTTTTTGTCCTTTCAGGAAATATACCTGAGACATAGTCAATTGATACTGATCAGTATATGTAGCGGTATAGTTAATCATACTTGATTGAATTATATCTTCCGGTAAGCTGCAATATGCTTTGCTGCCGGGAAAGGATGTCTTTTTCTATCCTGTAATTCATACCTTTTTAGTCTTGTACTGATTGAAAGAAAACTTAAGGATGCAACCTCTGAATATTCCAGTGGTTTTTTTCCTCTAAATTGTACAGGATACGGTCATGCAAGCGATGGGTTCTTCCCTGCCAGAACTCAATGTGTATTGGCGATAAATAAAATCCTCCCCAATTAGCAGGTCGTGGAATGGGTTGGTCCTTAAACCTGTGCTCTAATTCGGTTACTTTCTTTTCCAAACTCGCTCTGCTCTCAAGTACCCTGCTTTGTTCCGACGCTAATGCACCGACCTGACTTTCACGCGGACGACTCTGGAAATATTTATCTGATTCCCATTCAGGAACCTGGTGGACGTCGCCTTCAATTCTTATCTGACGAAATAACTCGCTCCAGAAAAAAGTCATTGATGCATAATTAATGCTTTTCAGATCATTTCCTTTTCTACTGTCGTGGTTAGTAAAAAAAACAA
>DAIUKI010000206.1:0-5537 GCA_036848255.1 Bacteroidales bacterium
CCGTTTTTCAAATACATCGGTAAAGGTAGATACATCATGCATATGGACTGCCGCTGATCCAGAAAAAAAATTCTCATCGTTATAATGGAACCGCATTCATTTAATACCTTTAGAATAAAAAAAATCTAATGAAACGATTCCTCATATTAATCCTGGTTTTGCTGGTGACTGGCTCAGTGCTTTACCCGCAGGTAACACAAGCCCCAACCCGTAACAGGCCAACCAATGCGTTCACCGGAATGGGTGGGAATGCATTTTCGGCCATCACTGAAACTGACAAACCGGTCACCTATCACAACCCTGTAATACCGGGCTTCTGGTCCGACCCGAGCGTTTGCCGTGTTGGCGAGGATTATTATCTGGTCAACAGTACATTTGAATATTTCCCGGGAGTTCCTGTCTTTCACAGCAAAGACCTGGTAAACTGGGAACATATCGGCTATTGTATTGACCGGCCTACACAGCTGCCTAAAGGTCTGAATATTTTTGCCACAACCATCAGGTATCATGAAGGTACATTTTTTATGATCACAACGAATGTAGGTACCGGGGGAAATTTTTATGTTACAGCTACTAATCCATCGGGTCCCTGGTCCGATCCTGTTTTTATTGAAGCACAGGGCATTGACCCTGATCTGTTCTTCGATGACGACGGAAAGGTTTATGTAATTTCATCAACTTTCATATTGTTTGAAATAGATCTGAAGACAGGCAAACTTATTTCTGAAGGCAGAAAAGTATGGAACGGAACAGGCGGCCGTTATGCCGAAGGTCCGCACATCTACAATAAAGATGGTTTCTATTATATCATAGCCGCTGAAGGGGGTACCGAAGAAGCACATTCTGAGACCATTGCCAGAAGCAAAAGTATTTGGGGCCCCTACAACCCGAATCCTGCTAATCCTATCCTTGCTCACTGTAATGCAGCCGGACAGGGCAATCCTATTCAGGGAGTAGGTCACGCCGATATAATAAATGCCCATGATGGTTCCTGGTGGATTGTATTTCACGGTTACCGCAGTGTGGGGGGCACCCATCATATCCTGGGCAGGGAAACCTGCCTGGCTCCTGTTTCCTGGCCTGAGAACGGATGGCCTGTTGTAAATGGCAATGGTACTGCTACAGTCAACATGACCTGCCCTACCCTTCCATTAAAGCCATTCGCTGCAAAATCCGACAGGACGGATTTCAGTTCCGACAAGCTGGATCTTGAATGGAACTATCTCAGGTATCCCGTAACTGATGATTATTCCTTCGTTGCACGCAAGGGCTTTCTCAGGCTGAAAGGTTCCGAACAGACGATTGGAGACCAGAAATCACCCACTTTTACTGGACGCAGGGTTCAGGATATGTATTTCACAGCCACTACACTGGTGGAATTCACTCCGGCGAAAACCAATGAAGAAGCTGGTATGATACTCCTGAACAATGGAGCACATTTTGATCTGCTTATTAAGCAATCGGGAGGAAAACGAGTCCTGGTGAGCAAGCTCTGGTTTGGTTCAATTGTACATGAATCGGACGAAGTGGCCTTGAAACCCGGTCCGGTAAAGCTTATCATCAAGGGAGAGCAGGCAAATTTTATCTTTCTATATGCCCGGGGTAACGACGCCCCGAAAGAAATAACCAGGGTGATGTCAAGGTATTTAAGCTCTGAGACGGTCGGAGGATTCACAGGGGTGTATGTCGGCCTTTACGCTACAGGGAATGGTAAAGCATGCTCAGCAAACGCTGATTACGACTGGTTTGAATATATCAAAAATGAATCAGGGATGGAAAATACAGGTCCCCAGGGCTTTTAAAGATTATTCAGAGAGTTCCACCCTGTCTGCCTGTGGACCGATCACAACAATTTTCATGTTGAAATAAAAAGAGGGTGCCATGATGAGACACCCTCCTGATATTAAAACATAGTAAATGAAATATCAATAACCGAAGTTTTGTAGAAGCTTATCATTCCTGTCAATAACCGCCTCAGGAATAGGATTGAAGTACATTTTTTGTGTGAATACATGCGGATGATTCAGTGAAACCTTTTCATAAACCCAAACCCCGCTGTTGTCATCAGGTGCTGAATTTGTAATCTTCATCCCATGCAGATCCAGATTCATTTCATACATAGCGTCTTTCCAGCGCCACAGGTCATAAAGTCTGTGACCTTCATATACAAGTTCAAGTCTCCGTTCGCGCTTTATTGCGGCACGCATCTGTTCCTGGATCAGACCCGGCTCAAGTTCCGGAAGATCAGTTCCCGGTCTTGTCCTGACAGCATTGATTGCTTCATAGACTGAGGCATCGGGGCCAACAGCTTCGTTCTGGGCTTCAGCATAACTCAGCAGGACTTCAGCATAACGGTAAAACACATAGTTCCTCCCGTCGAGGTTACCACCTCTTGCATGAGCATTATCAAGCCTCTTTTTGAAATAATAGCCCGTATTTCCAACGTCATCAGAGCCAAAGTCAATCTGGTTCTTTGATGGATGTACCTTATCGATGCGGGTATAGATAACGTCAGCAGTTGTCATCCAGTCCTGCTTGTAAGTAGCTCCGTCATACACAATAAAATCGTAAAATCGGCTTTCGCGGCCTACATAAGGATTCTGAGGATCATAGCCTGAAGTCGGATCGGTGATATCCTTCCCGTTTGCCATCTGGTAAACATCAACCAGCTCCTGTGTCGGGCAATAATTACCCCAGGTGTAATACGTCCCCTGTATCCAGACCGGACCTCCATAAGTATCAAAGTTCTGTGCCATTGTAGTTCCAACATGCTGCCTGTCCCAGATGACTTCAGAATTGTACTCATTGGCTTCATGCCAGAATCTCGACATAGGTGAGAATAATTTGTATGTACTGGTCCCTTTATGCCCATAAGTGTCGATGAATTGTTTGTTGGTTGCAGCAGCATCTGCCCATCTGGTTACATTGGGAGTTGCAAAACTCTGGAGATTATCAGCAGTACGGGGAACTGCAGGGTCGGCTGAATTATAAGCCGGGCTTGCACCAAATAACTGGATCCATCCTTTAAGTGCCAATGCTGCACCCAGAGTGGCCCTTCCTGCATCCGTATTTCCGGTATTGTATTTGATCACCAGGTACTCATTACTAATAATTGAGGTCAGTTCACCGACAATGAAATTAAAGGTTTCTTCGAAAGTACTTCTGGGCAGGTTCATTTCCTCATCAGTCATTGTGTTTCTATCCTGGGGTGCGGTAACAATTACCATACCTCCCACGCGCATAAACAACTCGCTGTAAAAATATGCCCTCAGGAACCTGGCTTCATCCATGCGTTTATTATACCAGTCATCGGAAAAGTTTGCCTTATTCTCGGTAATCTTGGCAATAAACGTATTTAGTTTTCTTATCTTGGTATATGTCTCAGGCCAGTTTGCATCATTGGCAGGGCCTGATGATGAACCCCATACGCTGTAACCATTTGAGGTAGCAATCACAGTTCCTTTTTTCCAGTTGTATGAAGTGTAATACCAACCTGCGTCATTGTCGGAAGTAAAATTATCCAGGTTATCAGGCTGATTGCCTTTGGCAAACAGGTCAGCGTAACAGCCATTCAGGTAAATATCTGCATTGCCTTCAGCAGCCCACATTGTAGCATCAGTCAGATTTGCCTTGCTGGTAGTCTCAAGGAAATCTTCCTGATCACAGGAAACAATACTGAAGAGCATCAATCCTGTGAACGCTGTGTTTCTGAGTATTTTAAACTTTATCATAATGTTTAATTTTTATAAATGAGACAGTTAGAAGGTTATATTAGCACCGAAAGTATATGATTTCATGTTGGGGTAGGCAGTTTCACGATTGGTATAGCCCATTTCCGGATCCATAAACTTAAGGTTACTGAATGTAATCAGGTTCTGTCCTCCGACATACAGCCTGATATTTTTAATCTTTATTGCCTGCGTAATCCTTGATGGAATTGTGTAGCCAAAGGAGGCGTTTTTCAACCTGAGGTAGGATATACTCCTTATCCAGAAATCAGATCCCGAGGTGTTATTCACGGTTGGACTCGTTGTGGCTCTGGTATATTTAGCATCCTGATTATCCGGTGTCCAGCGATTGTTATAATACTCATAGTCAAGGTTACTGTTGTTGTTGAAGAATGGATAAGTCTGGAAGGTATAGATATTCATCGAAGTCATACCAGCCCCCTGAAAGAAGAGATTAAGATCAAATCCTTTCCATGCAGCTGAAGTTGATAACCCAAAAGTCATTAAAGGGTATCTGTCAGAGTATCCGATATAGGTTTCGTCATTGCCATCAATTTTGCCATCAGGTACCATATCGCCATTGGGACCACTGAGATCTGCATATTTTATGTCTCCCGGACGAAGCGTTCCAAACTGGGTAATATTATAACCATCGGCACCGTCGATTATGCCATCACCGTTTGTATCATCAGAAGTTGAGAAGAGGCCGAGTGATTTATAACCGAATTGAGCAAGATGTGGCCTGCCCGTTCTTTTACGGTTAGGATTATTGAATGTCGCGGCAGTCTCGTAAACTTCTACCATTTCGTTTCTGGCTATACTGAGGTTCCCGCTGACATTCAAAGTTAATCCATTCTGGAAATCATGCCTTGATCCAAGAGTCACCTCAAAACCATAATTATTCATTTTTCCGGAATTTTCCTGGGAAAGGGTCAATCCGTATTCATAAGGAACGGTAATATTGGGATTCAGCAGCATTCCGCTTCTTTTTTCATAGAAATAGTCTGCTTCAATTGTCAGCAGTTGGTTCCATAATGATGCTTCGAAGCCGATATCAGTCTTTTTAGATACCTCCCATGTAATGTTGGGATTATTTTCCTGGGTCACGTAAGCTCGCTGTACCATTGTACCTGGTCCAAAAGCATAACCATTACCGGCTAAAGTATATCCGCTAAGATACTGGTACGCTGAACCGGCAAGATTTCCTGCTTTTCCCCATGAGGCCCTGAGTTTCAGGTTATCAAGCCAGGACAAGCCCTGCATGAAATCCTCTTCAGAGATTCTCCATCCTGCAGAAAAAGCAGGGAAATATGCCCATCTTTTCCCCGGGGCAAAATAGTAGTGCCCGTCATATCGGCCCGAAGCTTCCAGCATGTATCTGTTATTATAAACGTATCCTACTCTATAGACATAACCGACCTGCGCACCTACCGACGATGAGCCGCCATTATCATAATCGTTTTTGCTCGAACTCCCCAGGCTCATCTCGTCAATACCTACAGCAAAATTGTTTCTGCGGGCATATATATAATCAAAATCATTATTACGCCATTCTGCAACTGCCAGACCAGTAAATTCACTCTTGCCAAAGGTCCTCTGGTAATTTAAATATCCCTGGTAAGTATAATTCCGTCTTCTTTCATTTTGTTGTGTCAGGTAGGTATAAGCAGGGGCCCCACCCTCCTGTGTTGAGATCTGACGTGCCCAGGTGTAAGGTGTAACGTTCAGGTCTATGGCATAATAATAAAAAGGTGTGTGCCATCCTTTCTGAACGTCCATTCTGGTATCATAGCTGAAAGCTCCTTTTAT
>DAIUKI010000207.1:0-3757 GCA_036848255.1 Bacteroidales bacterium
CGGGTTTGTTTTTGATTGATATCTCCAAGCAGACTCCACTTTCTTGTATTTTCCGTGGGTTCTCTGGCTGGTAAATCGTAACGTGTGAAATCAATGACTTTTTCAGGAGTTTGCTGTTTTATGTTTCGGATTAAAGCAAGGCGGAAATCCTTGTTCATGAACCACCTTATCTCAGAATCACTGTCTGAGCCTCCGATTCCTGATCCTTTTTCCTCAAAACGATAATTAAAATCATTCGACTTATAATGTGATCTCCATATTGAACCAAATTCCCCCTGGGTGATGAATTTAACATTGGGCCACCGCTTTTTTATTTCGCTTAACCACTCTTTTAATCCGGAAACATCGATCGGGAGTGACACTTCCCAGCAGTTTGTCACCCAGGCGAACCCATTTAGATCAAATCCGCTGTCAAAGTGAATAGCAGTTGTATGGAGCATTTCGGCCAACCCGGTTTTCAGTCCGTATTTACCAAGTGTTTCAATAGGTCCGACACCCATCCGGCTGTTAAAGCCATCAGCAAAACCTTCTCTCCGGGCTGCCAGAAAATCCATTGTCCATCCATCAAGATTCACACAATCTATAAAATCCGCTTTCCCCCGGGCAGGTTTACAAAAATGCTCTTTTGACGGGTAATAAGGATATGATACTGATCCATCACCATCCTGATTGTCAATTGCATACTGACTCCAAATATTTCCCTGGCAAACGTGGATCCCTTCCTTCTCAGCCAGATATTCCTGATTTACGGAGGACAAAAAACCGGCAACAACACTTTGAGGCCGGAAGCCATTACCAACAATTTCGGAAACTTTAGCCAGGCCATCATGCAGATCCTTGCTTACCTGTTCCGATGTATTGTAAGCATTGGCAAAATATGCTCCAGGTATAAAGGTTATGTCGTCTCCGTATTTTTGATGGTAACCCACAACCAATTCACGGATCCTTATATAATCCGGAGTAGTATCATGCAAAGCCAGCCAGCTTAAAGCCCAGGTTATTTTTGCTCCGGGAAAACCCGATTCAATAGCCTCCCGGTATTTGATTACAACGGATGGTGTATGCAGGCTGCGTTCATCATATCCGACATTCTTATCCCTTGAAACCTCAATCTGGTTAACCCTTATCACAGCATTGAATGTCAGGAAACGATTCCCCATCAATGGGATCTTATTATCTGATATAATACAGTTGACAGATTGGGGAGCCATAATGGTCAACATGTTAAAGAAGAGAATAATAAGTAAGGCTTTCGTACGCGCGCTTTCAGGTCTTTCCATTAGTTTTCAGGATTTATTATCAGCCAATTTCAAAGGTATATTTAATATCAGACTGAAATCAGTTTTTGTTAATCCAGCTTTTGCTGCAAGTACTTATCTGTATGCTCTTTGAAAGTTTTTAGGTCAATTACTTTACCGTACCCGCCTCCAGCTATAGTAGCAAGAGTGCTTATCTGAACATCTTCAGCTTTAACGATTTTGTCATTAAACTTAAGGTCCCGGGTAGCACATGCATCATGAATAACTATACATTCAAAACCAAAGTCATTTCCTGCCCTGACAGCTGCTTCGAGGCACATATGAGTCTGCATGCCAATAATAACTAAACGACTGATATTGTTGGTCTTCAAATATTCCAACAAATCAGTATTCTGAAAGCTGTTAACTTCTTCCTTGGTAATTACCTTTTCATCAGAAAGAGGCTCGACATTTTTATGTATCGCAAATCCCTTATCAGATTTATGACGAACATGTACTACAAGTTGATCCTTTTCTCTGAAGATCTCAAGAATCTCTTTGGCATTTAAACTTGCTGCTTCTGCATTTACCAATCCGGGTCCATTGCCCGGAAAATAGAAATCCTGGATGTCGACGATCAATAAAGCTGTTTTAATATTGCCATTTTCTTTTTGCTGGGAATTTGCCGAATACTGGAAAAATAAAAGTGCCAGAACCAGTACTAATATTTTTTCATATGCCTGGCGAAATAAAAGGTTACCCGAGTTATGCATGTTTTGGAAGTTTTTCCGGAGGTTTATAAAAAATCCCGCCCCTGACAAGCTGCTAATTAATATATTTTAAATTCTACATACAAATTCTTCTCTGCTATCATGTTGCCAATATTAACAGTAAGCTGACTCTGATCCTGTACAGCAAATTCTTCATTTTTCCTCATGACGGGTTCAGGATTAATTTCACTTCTTGTTATTTCAAAATTGCTGATCCGGGTAATTGCCTTATTCTTCTCAGGAAGACGGGACAGAATTTTATCTGCCAGTTTATTGGCATTTTCCAAAGCAATCAAATATGCAACTTCATTTATGCTGTCAAGTCTGCTGTGATTGTAGGTTAATGAACCTATTGTCAGGTTCTCATTGCTTAACAGCTTTGTATATACTTCATCAAGAATTGTCAGGTCGCGTATTTTGACCCTTGTTGTAGTTGAAGCCAGATAACCGTTGAAGATATTAGAATTATTTATCCAGACATAGTCCTTGTTCAGATTGACATTTGTTGTCAGGATATCTTCCTTCCTGATTTTAAAATTGATCATATCTTCATTGAGCCTGGAAGAAATACTCAATAAACAAGTTTTTGCCTGTTCAATATTTTTGTCAACGCAGCTTAAATTTAATGATAAACTTGCTTCATCAGGTGCAACCTCAACAATTCCACTTGTTTTCAGCAGAATTGTTTTGTAATTCTTTTCCGGATTGCAGCTTATCAGCATGATAACTGACAGGATTATTGATAATACTTTCATATTGTATGGAATTGGTTAAATGATAACATGACAGACAACCTTCTAATTTTGTACTAAAGTAATAAATAAAATCAAGGCGTCAGGCATCAGGCGTCAGGCGTCAGGCAGTCCGACCGCAAAACTGCCCCGACGCTGCGGTCGGGGTCTTCGCTTCGCTCAGACATGACTGCACGACTGCATGACCGCAAGACAATGTATTTATCAAAGTCAATCCCGTACGAAATGATAATTGAAACCATCCGTTATGTCAGCCTGAGATAATGTAAGGGTATTTTCCTTGTCGAAGGTGATTATCATCGGGAAATCAATATAAAAGTTACTGTATGGGTCATTGTTGTAGGATTCCGTAAATCTGACACGGAACTCCCAGGCATTATCACCGGAATTTTCAGACTTCTTCTTTTCCAAATTATAAGATCCACCCTGGATTGCTGAGCCATCAAAAAAGACAGTGTAAAGAGCTGACTGTTTAAAGTATAATATATCGAAATTCCTTACCTGCTGGGATCCCGCGATACTTCCTGAAATACCGGATATTCTCCAGCGTCCCTGAAGATCATTGTACACCTCCTGCTTTTCACATGCTGAAGCTGACAAAAGGATAAGGATCGATATAACCAAAAGCTTTTTCATCTTCAGAACTTTATTACAAATATAACATCAAAAATCGTACCTGTATTATAGGGGAAAGGCGATATGCGATAAGCGATATGCGATGTTAAAAAGGCGTCAGGCGTCAGGCGATGGGCGCCAGGCAGTCCGACCGCAAAACTGCATGTTGACAAACGAAGTGAGGAAATCCCGCTTTGCGGGAACTGCATGACCTCAAGACCGCATGACCTCAAGACTGCAAGACTATTAATTGCTTATCACCTGAGATTGGGTTTGTCAATCCGGGATCCTGAGGTTGTGGTGGACTCACGTCTCGTGGACTCAGCTGCTCTTGATTCAGCAGCCCTTCTTTCAGATTCCCTTGCCTCATTGGCTCTTGATT
>DAIUKI010000207.1:3857-5517 GCA_036848255.1 Bacteroidales bacterium
ATTCAGCAGCCCTTCTTTCAGATTCCCTTGCCTCATTGGCTCTTGATTCAGCAGCCCTTCTTTCAGATTCCCTTGCCTCATTGGCTCTTGATTCAGCAGCTCTTCTTTCAGATTCCCTTGCCTCGTTGGCCCTTGATTCAGCAGCCCTTCTTTCAGATTCCCTTGCCTCATTGGCTCTCGATTCAACAGCCCTACTTTCAGATTCCCTCGCCTCATTGGCCCTTGATTCAGCAGTCCTTCTTTCAGATTCCCTTGCCTCATTGGCTCTTGATTCAGCAGCCCTTCTTTCAGATTCCCTTGCCTCGTTGGCTCTTGATTCAGCAGCCCTTCTTTCAGATTCCCTCGCCTCATTAACTCTTGAATCAATAGCCCTTCTTTCAGATTCCCTTATCTCGTTGGCTCTTGATTCGGTAGCCCTTCTTTCGGATTCCCTTGCTTCATTGGCCCTTGCTTCAGACGCTCTCCTCTCAGCATCCCTTGCCTGAGCATCCATTGTTTCTGCATTCCTTGTTTCTTCGGCTCTTCTTCCGGCATCTCTGTTTACGGTTGTCTTCAGATCTTCGGTCCTGCTGTCGGTATCAGTCCGTCTGGTTGAGACAGGAGATGGTGTTGTTCTTCTGCCGGTAACTGTTGCACCGGTTGTCCTGCGGCTTTCGTCGTTCGTGGAAGTCCGGATCCTGTTATAGAGTTCAGTACCCTCAATCCTCTGATCAGGCCTCGAGTAGGTCTCCCTGTAGCTGCCATCAGCTATCTTGTAATTCACATGTGACGATTGCTGGCGGATGCCGTTATAGTAGAAGTCATTATACCTGTGATACCTTGGGTGTTCACAGTGAGTGTAGAAGGTGTAATAATGATGGTTCCAGCCAGAGTGGTATCCGTAGTAGTAGTCCCAGAAGAAAGGTCTCCAGGGATTCCAGTAATCGGGGTAGTATCCCCAGTGCCATGATGAGTGCCAACCATTATAACGGGGACGGCAGATATTTACTGCAACAGGCCAGTCAAAGATATCCCAGTAGTAATTGTTGATAACGGTTACGTTTTCAGCATAAACGGGGTCAGCGTAAAAACTCTGGCCGTGTTTTTTCGTTTTTGCAGGTTCGATGACATAATTCCTGCCGTAAAGAGCCGCATCACCAATTAGTTGTATCATCACCCTTTTCCTGCCCTGCTTCCGTACTGTGAAGACAGCGACATCCTGGTACTCGTTTCGACCAAGCAGGGCACGTAACACTATTGTATGAACTTTCTTGTCGACATAATCCGATACGGTTATGTAATCAACAAAATTATCACCATTGAGATCGAGGTTGTTGATCCTTGAGTTCGGGTCGTTGAGACTTCTTTCGAAGTCTTCAAGAGTTTCGGAACTCCGGAACAGATCCATAACCGCGTAGAGGTTGAGGTTGTCGCCCGGGAGACCCAGGTATTCCCTCGGATACTCCTTTGCCCTGACTGTCGTCGCTGAGGCTATCAGGAGTGCGAGGATCGATGTGATAATCAAGTTTTTCATCTCTTTTGTGTTTATTAAGATATTGCTCTTCAGAGATGTAAAAGCAAAGGATGTGCCAATATCTTAATATATCCTGACTTTGTTTACTTTGTGACTTCCTTTGTGCCTGTTGGTAAAAATAGATATCGTATCAGGTAAATAATATAT
>DAIUKI010000208.1:0-5508 GCA_036848255.1 Bacteroidales bacterium
CTATTATCTCTTTTACTCTTGTAGCAATGTCTGCCATAGTTTTAATTTTTAATTTATAATATCAGAAAACCATGCAAAGAAATATATTTGTACCATATTTTTCAAATGATTTCATGTTTTTTCTTCACCCTGGGGGTTAATATATTGATAATTAGAGAAATAAACTTTTGGAGAGTGAGTGGAGTCAAATTTGAAATATAAATCTAATTGTCATAAAATGAGGAATATAGCTATTTTTGCATCAGGATCAGGCACCAACGCTGAAAATATTATAAGATACTTTTCGAACAGCAAATCGGCTCAAGTTAGTCTTATTCTTTCAAACAGACGGGAAGCCTACGTCTTAAAGCGTGCCGCAACACTTAATGTGAGATCGGTTTTTTTCGACCGCAAGGATTTATATGAGAAAGAAAAGGTCTCAAGATACCTTGCAATGTACAAGATTGATTTTATTGTCCTGGCCGGGTTCCTGTGGCTTATTCCCGAAAATATCCTGAACAGCTACCAGAAGCGGATAATAAACATACATCCGGCTCTATTGCCGAAGCATGGAGGAAAAGGAATGTACGGGGAAAACGTCCATGAAGCAGTAATTGCAAAACACGAAAAGGAATCAGGCATCACCATTCATTACGTAAACAAGCACTATGACAAGGGCAACATCATTTTCCAGGCACGCTGTCCGGTTAATCCTGAAGATACACCTGAAACCCTTGCTGCAAGGGTGCATGCACTTGAATATAAGCATTTTCCGGTGGTGATTGAGGAACTTGTCAGCAGGCTCCCCGACATGTATTAAAAAGTATCAAGAAGGCTAAGTACAACAGTTTTGGATTTTTCAAACTTTTCTTTATTTACTTCAGAAACCGGCTCCACCGGTGGGGCTTCAACCTTTAGGGGATCAACAGGTGAACCCCCCTTGTAGAACCTGAAATCAAGGTGAGGACCGGTTGAAAGGCCGCTGCTTCCTACATAACCTATTATATCTCCTTGTTTTACATAGGCACCGGAAGTTATTCCTGCACCAAACCTGCTCAAATGCAGGTAAGCCGTTGAATAAATGCTGTTATGCACTATCCTTACCACTCTTCCTGATCCGCTTTCGACTCCGGCCTTTGTAACCCGTCCGTCTCCGATGGCCACAACCGGAGTGCCGAGCGGAGCTGCGTAATCGACTCCGTAATGTGGTCTGCGTATCCTGAGGATAGGATGCAATCTGCTTCCTGAAAAGCGTGAAGAAACGCGCGAATACTGGAGCGGAGCCTTAAGAAATGCCTTACGAAGGGAATTGCCTTCACCGTCGAAGAAGCTTTCCTTGCCATCCTGGATGAAGGGTATTGCATATATTAATGAACCTGAACCCGAGAACTGAGCTCCATATATCTTCCCGACTCCAAGCGGCTTTTCATCAATCGACATCTCCTCAAAAATAACTTTAAAACTGTCGCCCTTCTGCAGGCCGAAAAAATCGATGCTCCATGCAAAAATGTCAGATAATTCCGAGACCAGCGATGGCTGCATTCCTCCGGCAAGCATTGCGTCCCAGAGTGAAGTTTCAATTGTCGCTGAAGCATATTTGATAACCTTTTTGATCTCCTTCCTGTATGGAGTAATATTAAGGGAATCGTTAAAGCTGAATACATAGCAGGTGGTCGGATCATGTTCATAAACAAGATAACTTGCACGGGCACTGCTGTCTTTTTTGAGGAAAAGGGTATAGTTCTTGCCTGACCTGATCTTCCTTACATCAAATACCAAGGCTGAGTTTTTAATAGCCATATCTATCTCTTCCATTTTTACTCCATGTTCAAGAAGAATTGATGAGAGGAATCCGTTACGTTTTATATGCCCAGTCACCAGTTCGAATGAATCGGATGGTATCCCATACATAAAGACCGAACTGTCTGGTTGGCTGACAATGGTGCTGTCAAGTAATTTAGAAACATCTGCCGGAATTTCCCTGATCGAATTTTTGCAGGAAAATAGCATGAGTACTAATGAACATATAATCAATACCTTTAACTGGGAAAGCATTTATTATCTTTTAATTTGTTTTTTAACCCCCTTTCTTATTTCCCCCAGGGGGGAAAAGACCTTAACTTCTCCTTCACCCGTGGGGGAAGGTTGGGAAGGGGGTATAAATTATTTAATTACAACATTAACAATTTTTTTCGGTACAACAATTATATTAGCCGGTGCTGATGATCCCATCCATTTAGCTGATCTTTCATCTGTCATCACAGCTTTAATTATATCCTCCCTTTCCAGATCAGCCGGAAGCTCGATCTTAAACCTCATCTTACCGTTGAATGATACCGGATATTCAATAACATCGACTTTTAAATATTCCTCTTCAACCCCGGGCCATGGTTCATAGGCAAGGGTTTTGTCATGTCCGAGCAATTGCCACAATTCTTCAGCCAGATGGGGTGCAAAAGGCGAAAGGATCAAAGTGAATTTGCAGGCAGTATCCTTGTTGACCTTTCCTTTTTTATGGGCCAGGTTAAGGAAGATCATCATTTCTGAAATTGCCGTGTTGAACTTGAGGTTCTCAATATCATCCTCAACTTTTTTAATTGTTTTGTGAAGTCCTTTCAATATCTCGAAATCCTCCGTTCCACCGGTAATATTTTCTGGATTAGAGAAGAACCTGTAGGACCTCCCGATGAAATTGAACACTCCCTTTACATTCCTGTCATCCCATGGTTTCATGACATCAAGGGGACCCATAAACATTTCATAGAGTCTCAGTGAATCGGCACCGTATTTTTCGGTCACGTCGTCAGGGTTAACAACGTTTTTAAGCGATTTGGACATTTTTGCCACTATCTGTCTGACCTCCGCCCCATCGGTGGTATTATAGAATTTTCCGTCTCTTTCTTCTATCTGATCTGCAGGTACCTTTGCACCGGCTTCATTTTCATAGGCGAATGCAAGGATCATTCCCTGGTTAAAAAGCCGGCGGTATGGTTCATCCGTTGACACAACTCCAAGATCAAACAGCACCTTGTGCCAGAATCGGCTGTAAAGCAGATGAAGTACCGCATGTTCAGCACCTCCGATATAAAGATCGACAGGCATCCAGTATTTTTCTTTCTCTTTATCGAAGATCACATAGTCGTTATGGGGATCGATGAATCTCAGGTAGTACCAGCACGATCCGGCCCATTGAGGCATGGTGTTTGTCTCTCTTCTTCCCTTGCGGCCGTTTCTATCAACAACATTCAGCCAGCTGCCTGCATTTGCGAGGGGTGATTCACCCGATTCGCCCGGAAGGTATTTTTCAAGGGGAGGAAGTTCAAGAGGCAACTCCTTTTCATCAATTACGGTTATCTCACCATCCTCCCAGTGTATAACCGGGAAAGGCTCACCCCAGTACCTCTGTCTGCTGAAGAGCCAGTCGCGCAGCTTGTAATTGATTTTTGCCTTTCCCAGGTTGCCTGATTCAAGCCATCTGGTTATTTTTTCGATCCCTGCTTCTTTATTGAGTCCGTTAATATCGATGTTCGTATTATTGTCTGATGAATTGATATATTTCCCGTCTTCGGTCCAGCATTCGGTGCCTTCGAGTATCCTCTTCCTTTGTTCCGGATCTTTGACATCAGGATCCTGGATACAGACAATCGGCAGATTGAATTTCTGCGCAAATTCAAAGTCACGTGTATCGTGTGCGGGAACAGCCATGATGGCTCCGGTCCCGTAACCTGTCAGGACATAATCGGCTATCCATATCGGAACCTTCTTATTATTGACAGGATTAATGGCAAATCTTCCTGTAAATACACCGGTTTTCTCCTTGGCAAGGTCAGTCCTGTCGAGATCGGACTTAAGTCCGGAGAGCCTGATATATTCAGAAACCTGTTTCCTGAAATTGTCTGTTGTTATTTTATTAACAATCTGATGTTCAGGAGCTATAACCATGTATGTTGCACCGAACAGTGTATCGGGTCTTGTTGTGAATACAGTAAGTTTCTCATTGATCCCGTCAATTTTGAAATCAACTTCTGCGCCTGTTGAGCGGCCGATCCAGTTTCTCTGCATATCCTTGATCCCCTCGGGCCATTTGAGGTCGTCGATCCCTTGTAAAAGTCTTTCAGCATAAAGGGGAATCTTCAGCATCCATTGTTTCAGGTTCCGTTTCTCAACGATATTCCCGCATTTTTCGTGAGAACCATCGTTCAGTACCTCCTCGTTTGCGCATACAATACGGCAACTCGGGCACCACCATACCTGGGCATTATCATAATAGGCAAGCCTCATTGAATCAATGTACTTCCTTATTGCATTATTTCCGGCATCTGAAATAGCTGAAGGTATTTCGAGTTCAGAAATGGGTCTTCCCTTTTGAAGTTTTTCGTCGAACCAGGTATTATAAAGCCGGATGAAGATCCATTGAGTCCATTTGTAGTATTTCGGGTCCGTTGTATTAATTTCCTTATCCCAGTCATAGCTGAGTCCGAGACTCTTTATCTGTCTCCTGAAGGTATCGCAGTTACTATTAGTTGTTATTGCAGGATGTGTTCCGGTTTGTATTGCATATTGTTCAGCCGGTAGCCCGAATGCATCCCAGCCCATAGGATGAAGGACGTTGAATCCGTTCATTCTTTTGAATCTTGCATAGATGTCGGTTGCAGTATATCCCTCAGGATGACCCACATGCAGTCCGGCTCCGGAAGGGTAGGGGTACATATCGAGGACGTAGCATTTTTTCGGGTTGGTAAGATCTTCGGAAGTCTTGAAGGTTTTGTTTTCTTCCCAGTAGCGCTGCCACTTTCTTTCTATTTCTTTGAAATTGTAGTCCATATTTGTGTTATATTTTTACCAAAAGGCCGAAGACCGAAGACGGAAGACCGAAGACCGAAGTATTATTCTATCTTCTTTTTAAAGGCCACCATCATATTCATCAGGTTATAAGCAAAATCGTAATGTTCATTGAATTCTGCTTCAGAGATATACTTTCTTCTGGATGCTTTGTGCAAACATGTGACTACTTCAGCCAGAGAGCGCGTAGCCATGCCGATAAATCTCTTTTGTTCAAGACTCGATTGTCCTATCGAACCTTCAGAAATATTCAATGCAATAGAATCAACAGCCCTTCGGATCTGTGATGTAAGATTGTAAATCTCCTCCTTTGGAAATTGGCTTGATAGTTGGTAAATATTCTCACCATAATCCATCGCTTTTTGCCATATTATAAGATTCTCAAATTTAAATTTCATAATTTTTTTTCTTCTGACTTCGGTTCCCGCCTTGCGGACTTTGGCTTCGCCGAACTCGCCTTCGGCTCGGTTCGTCACTCCGTTCCTCACCTTCCGTCTCCAGGCTTTTTTTTAATCTTCGGTCTTCTGTCTTCGGTCTTCTGTCAAATACTTAAGTGTGCGAAATTAGAAAAAAATAGCATTATTATATTGACTAAGTTGTAAAACCGGGCATTTGGTCTTACTTTTGCAGGACAATACGGTCCCGTAGTTCAATGGATAGAATGGCAGATTCCGGTTCTGTTGGTTG
>DAIUKI010000209.1:0-5491 GCA_036848255.1 Bacteroidales bacterium
AAGAATTGAACAAGGTATGGAACCGGAATGAAAAAAGGGGCACAACGATCAAACATTGTGCCCCTGGATAATACTCTTACTATGATATGATTCTTCTATTTCGGCAGGAAGTTTTCTATTACCCAATATTCATAAATTGGAGCACGTGTACTGCTAATGCTCTGGCCGGTTGCAATCACCTTGCTTCCATCCGGAGACCACCGTAACTCACTCAGCGGGTAACCTCCCGGAGCCTCTCCCAGCACACTTGTCGATCCATCACTAAGATTAATCATTATAAGTTTCTGCGGAGAAGTTGATGTCGCAGAGGTGTCTCTTTCCGTGATAATAAAACGACTTCCATTTGGAGACCATGAATTAGCGTACATTTCCATACCGCCAATAGTCTTCCCTGCCGGAACCTGGTATAAAGTGCGGGCACTATTTTCTTTTAACGAGAATATTTTTAGTCCTGATACTTCCCTAAACATCAGTCTTTCACCGTTTGGCGCCCAGGTTACTTCAAGATTGTCGGTGGAAGAACCTATATACTTTATTGCCCCGTTCGATACTGAGACGACCAGAAGGCTATCACCAATGCGATAGCATATATTCTCACCATCAGAAGATGGTAAACCCCACGCAGGCATTTTTATCCTTGGCATTACAACAGTTGGTTGCTGACCGTCAGTCTCGCAGGTGAGAATCTCCACATCCCCTTTTTCCAGATACCTGAAGAACATTATCTTCCTTGTATCCAGCAGCAGATTTATGTTAATCAGTGCATCTTTAAATGTCTGCATATCAACCGTCTTTCCGGAGTAAACTGATTTTATCTCGTCATTCTCGAGTGATATCTCATAGATTCCTGCCTTGAAGGTTTTGTCCATACCGGCAAAGAACAAAGATCGATTATCAGGATGCCAGGCAAGGTTCACCACGAAATGACCTTGCAGAGGTAATTCTCTTTCGGCTCCCTTTTCATCCAGAACAAACAATTTTGGGAAGCCGATTTGACCTTTTCGTGAGTCATAGGCGATCATTTCCCCGTTGGGTGAATACTTAGGGAAGAAATGATCGGTGGGGTAAACAGAAATTGGGGCTATTGTCCCGCTAAGACTTCCGCTCTCCTGATCAACAGGGACCATGAACAGATTGGCCGGCTCAGCCCCTCCCACCATTAACAAAGATAACTTTCCACTTGCTGTGAAGTCGTAGATCAGGGTGCGCCAGCCAAGGTCCCGCTTGATGACAAATGGAGCTCCAACCGTAGCACCATCCTTCATCTGCACCCCCCAGAGATCGACACTCCGGTTCCTATCGCTCAAAAACGCGAGGTACTTTCCGTCAGGTGACCAGACAGGATTCTCGTCCCGTCCGGGTTGTTCAGTCACGCGCACTTTGCGACTGCCATCCGAAGTCCAGACATATATATCTGTATTCCCGTCTTTCTCTTTAAAGGAGAAGGCCACATAGGCCCCATCAGGAGAGATTTTTGCTTCGCCCCTAAAATCGTTGTAGTTGCCCGATGCCAGAACCTTCATTTGACCATCGGAAGTGACGGTACCTACGCGCAAAGTCAGGTCAGCTGCCACAAATTTACACATTATTTTCTTTCCATCTCTTGACCAGTCAGTTGGATATATCAGATCCTCAGAATTCTTCAGAAGAATACGTGAGTTTGTTCCATCGATATCGCTAACGTGGAGCTCCTTACCGCGGAATGTGTAGGCGATCTTATCGCTTCCTGGTGACCACACCAGGGACTCCTCTCCGGTCGCACCACTGTCAATTAGTACTTTTGATGTTCCCGAGCTGAGATCAAGAATTTCGATGCGCTTCGGTGAATTTTCAACATATACCACATAAGCCATCTTCTTGCCATCCGGAGAGAGGCGGGCAAACGGCACATTGAGCTGTTCATAATCGAGTTTTCTCATTGTTAATTGGCTGTTTGTCCCGATCTTCTTCTTATCTTCTTTTTCGGCAATGGCTCCGGCTCTCAGGAGAAGCGATAATTTTTCACTAGCCAGTTTAACTGTTTCAGTTTGCTCAGGATAACTGCTAACCACTTTCTGGTAAGCTTTTTGCGCTTCTTTCACGCCCAGCTTTTCATAGCACAACCCTATATAGAGTTGAGATTTCGCTGCATATTCCCTCTCCTTAGGATATTTCTTAATAATATCATTAAAGAGAGCAATAGCTCCATTCAGATCTCCTTTTGTCTCCATTGTAAACTTAGCCTTTTCGAAGAGGATTTTGTACTCAGGCGAAGTCTGAAATCCTGATGCTGTTAATAAGACACTTATCAAGATGACGGTTAACAAGATTCTTTTGTGATTCATTATTCTGCCTCCTTTTTGTTAGTGAAATAATTCACTGACAATGATGCACTTTTGTATTGTTGATGATGTCAAATAATAGTAAACAATTGTAAAAGATTGTCGTCACCCTGTAAAACGGTACCCTCCTCCATAAACTGAAAGTATATACCGGGGATGTGACGGATCTTCCTCAATTTTCTTTCTCAGCTTAAGAATGTGATTGTCAACGGTCCGGGTAGTGGGATAAGTTTCATAACCCCAGATTTTGTCGAGCAGATCATTTCTTGATACAACTTCTCCCCTGTGGATGACGAAGTATTTTAAAGTATCTGTTTCAAGAGAAGTCAGTTCCTGTTCTTTCCCTTTCCGGCTGATTTTAAACCGGGTAAAATCAATTTCAATATCTCCAATTGAATAGATTTCTGGTACAGGTTTCGCCTCTTTTTCAGAATATCTTAACCTTGCTTTTATCCTGGCCAGAAGTTCCCTGAAGCTAAAGGGCTTTGTCATATAATCATCCGCTCCAATCTCAAGTCCCACCACCTTGTCAATTTCCCCTCCTTTAGCTGTGAGCATAATAATAGGAATATCAATACTTTTTTGCCTGAGTTTACGACAGACCTCAAGGCCATCCATTTCCGGCAGCATAATATCCAGAATAATAAGGTCTGGAGTTTCCTCGATAGCTTTACGAAGACCTTCCACTCCATTAACAGCCCAATCCACATCATATCCTTCGTCAGACAGGTTGAGTTTTAGTCCTTTTATAAGGTCTTGTTCATCTTCGATTATCAGGATCTTTTTCATTCACTTTTGTATGTGTCGTAATTAAAAATAGTCTTCAGTCCTCAGTCGGCAGTCGGCATTCTCCAGTAGGCAAATTGAAGACTGTGGACTGTGGACTGTAGACTAATTCCCATCCAACGGTATTCTAACTGTAAAAATGCTGCCATTGCCAACTTCGCTCTCAACCTCAATTGTCCCCCCATGAGCTTCAATAATATGCTTAATCAGGGTAAGCCCTAAACCGCTACCCTTTGCTTCAGAAATACCATGGTTTTCTGACTGGTAAAATCTTTCAAAAATCTTCGGGATTTCTTTTTTTGAAATGCCTATTCCTTTATCTGCCACCTGAAGAACAATATTGCCATTATCCCTGAATAATTTTACAGTCACTTCCTTTTCCTTTAAGGAAAATTTCATGGCATTGCTCAACAGATTAATTAAAACACTTGCAATAGCTTCACCGTCAAAATTCATTTCCGGAAGATCTTCGCCAATATCCTTGAATATTACAAATCCTTTTTTCTCAAGGTGATAGCGATATGATTCCAGAGTATCCTGGACAACTTCCTGCAAATATCCTTTTCTGAAGTCAAATTCCTTTTTGCCCATTTCAATCCTTGAAAAATCAAGAACATTGTTAATCAGATGTGACAGGCGTTCACTTTCCTTTGTAATTATTTCATAGCAATCCTTCTTCTCTTTGACTGTTAGATTTTCTTTACGCTGGAGCGTCTCTCCATACAGGCGAATCAAAGTCAGCGGGGTTTTTAGTTCGTGGGATATATTATTTACAAATTCCGTTTTTAATCGGTTGGTTTCAGATTCACGTGAGATGTCACGGGCTATCATAACAGCACCAAAAAGCATCAGTGCAACAATAACTGCCAGAAGGAAACCATAGAAGATGATCTCACGGCGGGCCGCCCTTTCAAGGACTTTTATTTCAGGGTTAGAAGCAAGAAGCTTCCAGGGCAGAGGAAACATACGAAAACTCAAAACCAGTGATTCCCCTGTCTTCAATAAATCTGTTCCTGATGTGATGTTTTGATCTTCTTCATTGATAATTTTTAAATCCAGACCGGAATCTATTGAAAGATCTTCCAGGATTTTGGGGATCATCCTGTTTCTCAAAAGATTGAGATCCCATTTATAACCACCATAAAAAGTTCGCTCCGACTGAAAATCTGGCATCATGGCATAAGAAATCAGGAAGAGGCCATCTTCAGTAGTTCCTGGAAAACGTTCATGGGTAGCTTCATCTCCTGAGCTGGACAGAGATATTTTTTCCTTTATTTCAGGAATAACGTTTCTCTCCAGAAAATTCTTAAATGACAGGGTTTGTCCATAGGGAGATGGTCGTTTCTTAACTTCAACATAAGATTTTTGAATTTCGGGGAATTTATCATTACTGAGACGATCATTCAGGATTGATTCAATTTCAGAGGTATAGAAATCATACACAGATTGACCTATAATCCAGGTTCCTTCCCTTATCTGTTTGTAAAGGTTAAGCACGATTCCAGCAGAGGTTTCTTCCTTATTCCTTTTAAGGGTAATTTCATATAATTGAAATCCTGCAATAATGCCATACGGGTGTCCTGACTTGTTTTGGAGTTGTCCATAGGTTTTTAATAGTTCATTACATACTTTCTCAGCCTCATAATATCTTTCAGATGACAAAAGGCATCGTCCCAGACCTACAAAAGCATTAGCAATGGACTGATCTGAAGAAGTGTATGTTGCACACTTTCTATACAATTCAGCCGCAAGCAGGTAATCCTTTTGTGAGAATTCAAGAACCTCGGCTCTCCGAAAGGACTCAGCAAACCGGCTGTTCCGTGTTTCAATTTGAAATTGAATTTCCGAGGTATTTTCATCAGCTGTTTCAGGAATAACTATTTTAAAGTCAGCATCAAGTAAAAATAGTCTTCCAGTGGAATCCGCTGAAAATCCGGATTGGACGAAGTTACTTTGACCTTCTCTTTTCGACTCGATTAAACGCAAAAAATTATCCGACCTCAGAGCTTTTTGTTCAAGTTCCAGAAGTGCTCCTTCAACCGAATTAAGAGTAGCTTCACCAGAGATCCAGAGATTTGATTCAAGAATCTTTTTAATAGCTTCACGTCTCTTTGGAAAAGTACTGATGCTCAAGTATGCCGCAATTAATGAGGGAAGCAGAATTGCCAAAAGGAAAATGAAGATAATTCTCCTGTGAGTAAATATGCTGTGGGTAAATAGTTTCATCTCCGGTAAAAGATCCTATTGAATATTTTTACACTTTGGACTAAAGTCCATAAGCCTTTCTTTATCTTTAACCACGGCCTTAAGGCCGTGGTTAATCAACTACCTGAAAAAGTGGGCTTTAGCCCTACATTTTTTATATTAAACATTTGCTAAATCAT
>DAIUKI010000210.1:0-5488 GCA_036848255.1 Bacteroidales bacterium
GTCAACAGGTTCGATTCCGTTGCTGATAAGATAATCGTTGCATTTGCTGAAGTGCCTGTTTCCAAAGAATCCCTTTGATGCTGAAAGGGGAGAAGGGTGAACAGATTCAAGAACAAGATGCTGCGACCGGTCGATTGATTCCCCTTTTTTCAGGGCATATGCCCCCCAGAGGAAAAAAACTAAATTCTTCTTTTCGCTGTTCAGGACCCTTATCACATAATCGGTAAATTCCTCCCATCCCTTTTTCTGGTGCGATCCGGCCTGATGCGCCCTTACGGTAAGCGTTGCATTCAGCAGGAGAACACCCTGTTTTGCCCATCGGGTGAGATCTCCCGATCCCGGCCGGGGTACTCCAAGATCAGACTCTATTTCCTTGAATATATTTATAAGACTTGGAGGGAAATCAACTCCTTCCTTAACTGAAAAGCATAATCCGTGTGCCTGACCGGGGCCATGATACGGATCCTGTCCTATGATCACCGCTTTGACCTTTTCAAATGGGCAAACATCGAAAGCGTTGAAAATAAGAGTTCCCGGTGGATAAATAACTGTTTTTCGATATTCTTCCCTGACGAAATCCGTAAGCCTGATGAAATAGTCCTTTTCAAATTCAGGCCGGAGCCTGCTTTTCCAACCCGGTTCTATCTTTACATCCATAGCTAAAATTACTTAAAATATTTAAATCCGTTAATGCAAAATGGGGATTGTTGAGAAAGTCTATCTTAAACGCAAAGCACCCAAAGAAGGCGCAAAGCACACAAAGTTAAACTAAAAAATAATACCTTTACAATAAAAGAATGGCTAAGGAGATTGAACGCAAGTTTCTGGTCACGGGTGAGTTCCTGCATCTTGCTGTGCAGCAGGTTGAAATCGTACAGGGCTATCTCTCAGTTGATCCCGAAAGAACAATAAGGGTAAGGATATCAGATGGGAACACGGCAATCCTTTCGGTAAAGGCGCCAGCCATAAACACTAATTTTTCGAGGCATGAATGGGAATTTGAAATACCTGTTTCAGAGGCTATTGAAATATTGAAAGTATGCCTTCCGGAGGTTATCCTGAAAACGAGATATATAATTCCATTCTCAGGGCACAAATTTGAGGTCGATATTTTTCATGGCAGGAATAAAGGCCTTATAATAGCCGAACTGGAACTGACTGATGAGAATGAAATATTCGAAAAACCCGATTGGCTGGGAGAGGAAGTTACAGGGAAACCTGAATTTTACAACTCAAATCTAATTTAAAGAACTTTTGAGTAAATCTGTTTCGGATCATCAGGTCCATAGAAATCCTTAAGGCTCGCCTGGAGCTGATATCCGTTTTTACGGTAAAAACCTTCAGTTGAAGCATATAATGGCCTCCCCGAGGTCTCTATCCAAAGGATCTTTCCGTCACGATTCCTTACATCATCCTCAATTGCCTTGAGCATTACTGAGCCAAGCTTCTTGTTTCTGGAATTCTGATGTACGGCTATCCAGTAAAGATCCCAGGAATGTGTCGAAAAAGCATTCTTGCCATAATTTGCAAATGCGACCACGCCATCCTCATCAGTTACACTGAGCCAGTAATATCCGCTTTTTTCAGATCCTTTTGACAGAGTTTCATCGGCTATTTCGAGAGCTGTTTCGATTTCAAACTCATAGAAATATCCTGAGGAACGCAGAATATCCTCAATGCGTATTCTGTCTTCCGGCTTAATTCCTTTGGAAACCGATACCATATTTTTAATAATTAAGATCGCCTATAATACGTTGGAGGACAACGGTAATGGGTAAGCCTGCCTCCTCAGTTGCCGCAACCAGTCCGCTGTCAGGCGACATGCATGGATTTGCATTGACTTCTATCACATATGGATTTTCATACTTATCGATCCTCATATCAACCCTTGCATACCCTTTTAATCCAAACACATGCCAGCATTTCAATGCCATTTCACTGATCTTTTCAGTCAGGAGCGGGTTAAGGTTTTTTCCCGGAAATTCTCTTATTGTATTCTCATATTCAAAGCTTTCAGCAACCCATTTTGCTTTAAAATCCACAATTTTGGGCATATCTTCACTAAAGTTGTGGAAGACCATTTCAGCTGGAGGCAACACCTCCGGTCCCGTTTTATCAGCAAGAACGCTGATATTGAATTCACGTCCGTCGATGTAATCCTGAATTATCCAGTGAGAGTCGTCAAATTCCTTCAGCCTCGACGCATATTCCTCATTGAAAGTGAACACTGACTCCCCTGTTATTCCAAGTGATCCATCTTCCCATACCGGCTTGATAATATACCTGTTCCCAGGCTTCAGCATTTCAAATTGCGAGGGTAAATAGGTTGAAGGAGTACTAATGGCCTGTTCGTGCAATATTTTTCCAGTCAGCGCTTTGCTGGTTGTAATAAACAGTGTTTCAAGCGGATTGCCCGAATAGGGGATTGAATACATGTTGAGCATTGCAGGAACAAAATAGCAGAGTTCCCCTTTATTGTTAATTGATTCAACAAGGTTGAAAACAAAGTCGGGTTTCTCACTGGCAAGAACTCCCACTTCATTCATGAAATCCGAAGTGATGCCTTTCGTGTAAGTTTCGATTTCCAGTCTATTCAGATTCTCACCGATGTATGCTACCTGTTCAAGCACATCAAGTTCATCGGGAAGAGCGCCTTCGCGCGGCTGGTTGAACAGAATGCAACATTTTTTCTTCATCATGCGGTTAATTTATGCCTTTTTATTGCTGAACGCATAATCATTTCGATAAGTGCCTGGTATTTTATCCCAATCATGTTCGACAGGATGGGAAGATCCGAATGAACGGGATGAAGTCCTGCAAGCGGGTTGACTTCAATGAAGCATATCCGGCCATTGCGGTCAGCCTTTACATCGACTCTCCCTCCGTCGACACATCCAAGAGCTTTCCAGACATTCAGTGCGACAGTTTTGCATTCTTCAGCAATTTCACCGGCCATCGGAAAATATTTACAGTAGATCTGATAGTTTTCCTTGAACTCCACCGAATAAGGAAGGTTATCCTTGCATTCTATTTCCATTCCTCCGATAGCAACAGTGTCATTGCCCGAACCTATTACACCCACTGTAAATTCCCTTCCCGGGAGATATTCTTCAACAAGTACCGGCTGATTGAATCTAGAAAGCAGGTATCCGACCATCTGCCTGAGATCAGTTTCCGAATGGAGCAGACTCTTTTCAGTAATTCCCTTGCCGGTTCCTTCTGAAACCGGTTTGACAAAGAGAGGATATTTAAGGTTGCACCTTTCCACATCCTTCAGATCAGTCATAAGCATCCCGGGGCTTACGGGCACTCCGGCGGCCGATACAATCAGCCTGGTAAGGTGCTTATTAAGCGAAATCCCCATGATTACCGGTCCACTGAATACATAAGGTATCCTGTATTGGTCGAGGATTGCCGGAACAACCGATTCCCTGCCATCCCCATATAATCCTTCTGCAATATTGAATACCAGGTCCCATCTTTTGCCTGAAGAGAGAGCCCCGATAAGCTGAAAACAGTTCCCGACTGGTTCCGTTTCGTGGCCCATATTCCTGAGCGCAGCTTCGATTGCATCTACTGTATCCTGCTTGTCAAACTCGGCGGTATCTTCCATAGAATAGCCACGGTCAAGGTACCACGACCGCAGATCAAAAGTCAATCCGATTTTCATCTGTATTCAGACCTATTTTTCAGGATATTCGCAAAGAACACCCTTGTAATTACGAAGAACTATATGTTCATCGTTATGCTCCACAACATAGTTCGGAAGAAGCGGGATTTTGCCGCCGCCGCCGGGAGCGTCAACTACAAATGTAGGAATGGCATAGCCACTTGTAAAGCCGCGAAGTCCCTTTATGATCTCGAGACCCTTGGCGACTGTTGTTCTGAAATGGCCCGAACCCGGAATCAGATCGCACTGGTACAGATAGTAGGGTCTAACTCTTACCATCAGTAACTTATGCATAAGCTCTTTCATTACGGGTACATTGTCGTTGATGCCCTTAAGGAGAACAGTCTGGCTTCCAAGAGGAAATCCGCCGTCAGCAAGCTTATTACAGGCTCTTGCACACTCTTCAGTGATCTCAAGAGGATGTGAAAAATGAAGGCTGATGAAGAGCGGGTGGTATTTTCTAAGTACACTGATCAATCCGTCGGTAATACGTTGTGGCAGAACCACAGGTATTCTTGTTCCGATACGGATCATCTCAACATGCTCAATCCTTCGGATATTCGACAGGATATAATCAAGAGTCTCATCAGTGAGGGTAAGAGGATCACCGCCGCTTATGAGAACATCCCTGACTTCCTTGTGAGATGCTATATAATTAAAAGCTTTTTCATAATCCTGTCTTCCCAGTTTGTCGAGCCGTCCAACTGAATGGGAACGTGTACAATACCTGCAATAATTTGAACATACCTGGGTGACAGTGAATAAAACCCTGTCGGGATACCTGTGAACAATACCCTTTACAGGTGAGAAAGACTTCTCATGCAAAGGATCGGACTGTTCACTTTTTGTTTCAAGCAATTCTTCAACAACAGGTACAACATTGCGACGAAGGGGATGGGAGGGCCTGGTGTTGTAAATCAGTGAAGCAAAATAGGGGGTTATCCGCAGTGGGAGACGGCCTTTCAGGTTATTAATGGCCATAATCTCCTTATCGGTCAACTTCATGATTCTCTTCAGATCATCGATGCTTGTAAAAGCATTGCGAAGCTGCCATTTCCAGTCATTCCAGGATTCGATTGTTGTCAGGGGGAAGTATCGGTGCATAAATTCCGAACTCCGGGTGCTAACTGACAGGTTTGGGATTGCGTTTTGCGAAAAAAACGTGGTTTTCGCGCCAGGCTCTTCGTCAGAAGAGCAACCCACGAGGCGTCCCTCACAGCGGGGGGGTGCAACCTCATTATTGTTAGCGTTCATTTTTGTCGATGAAAAATTTCATCAGTAGCTTTTAATTTGCTTGGTTTAAATCGTTTTAGTTAAAAATAAATTTGCCAAAAATATACATTCCATAAATACATTGTACCATTCGGCCAAAATAAATATTAACATGAAATTTGTTTTATTAACAACACAGATGCCATTAATGTTCACTTAATATAATAAATCATTGTCTGTCATTATATTATGCCTGATGCATCCATCCCGTAAATCATTAGAAAACATCTGTTTTCATTACCGTTTTCCATACTGATTTTTAAATCATTTTTCATTTAAATATTTATCAAGTCCGTTAATACCTTCTTTGACTATTGAGAATGGTATTTATCAATTATTATGCCAGACCTTCACATCTGATTATTATTGGTAACTGTTCTGTTCCAAATGCTCCTTTCAGACAAAAAAAGTATGCTTTATAACGCATTATTATAAGTTAAATTATTTGAGTAAAAGAAATATTTTATGTTGATTGTACGCAGAAGTATTATAATAATCGCATGAGTCGCATCAGGGAGGAGGAAATGGAGGACTTAGAAGAGCTTG
>DAIUKI010000211.1:0-5469 GCA_036848255.1 Bacteroidales bacterium
GCGCCAATCAGACCGAGAAACCCGAAACCTATTTGTATTGCTCCGACAACGGTAACATGCTTCTTCATCTTGTTTATATCTTCCATGACAATAATTATTTATTCTTCTGTTTTTATTTTCATTCCGCTCTAATGACTTTAGTTTTAGAAAATTGTTGCATTAAAGTACCGAATATTATTTAAAAAAACACGTTTTAAGAAAAAATTGGAAACATGGGCATGACTTTTATTACTTTTGACAAAAAGATTTACCAATGAAACGTATATTCATACTTGCCATTTCGTTCATTTCAATCACAATGGCTTTCAATTCGTGCGAAGCTCTTGGAACTTGCAAGGCCTGCAGGGAGGTAACGTATGATGCAGCCGGAGGACCTCCTATTTCTGAAGGTCCGGAAACAGATTATTGCGATGCTGCACTGATTGCCATCGAAGCAAAGGCTGATATTGTTATCGGTGATAAAAGATACTCCTGGGAGTGCCGGTAAAGAGTTACTGGTTACTGGTTACTAGTTACTGGTTCTTCCGGTTACTGAGCAACAGGCAATAAGCAGCCAAATTTTTTGTTCCAAAAATTTTATTTTTTTTTGCGTAAATCTTTTGAAAATTCAATTTCGGCATTAATTTTGTTCATAAGTTGTTAATAATTGTGTTAGATAAACAGGCAGACATTTATATCTTGTCGTAAATTTATAGAAGTCAAATCACATTTAATAATGTCTCTGAATTTCAGCAGTTTAGAATTAACGGATAAGACTATTGTCATTGTCGAAGACGACGTCCCGTCCATAAGGTACTATGAAACACTGCTTCAAAGTTCTGGGGCATTAGTGATCAAATTTCGTACAGGCAGGGATTTTGTTGATTTCGCAAACAACAAAGAAGCAAAAATCGACCTGGTGATAATGGATTTTCTTATCCCTCTCGTAAACGGTATTGACTGCACCAGGATTCTCAGAAAAGCACGGAAAAATGTTCCGGTGCTGATGATCACTGCATATTCATCAGAGCAATCAAAATCGGATGCCTATATTGCCGGATGCAACGAATATATTCTTAAGCCTGTCTATCCCGAGAAAGTGTTTGCTCTCCTTGAAAAATATCTTAGGCAGGAGGTCCGCAATTCAGTTATTTCACGTTCCTGATCCCGTTATTCGGTCTTAAACTGCTGCTTTCCGATATATTCGGAATAGTATGCTTCAAGCTTTTTGGTGATCTCATCGCCAACCTCCTTTTTACCGTTTTCCTGGCAGTATGAAGCCGCCCTTGATGTATATTGAAGAGCCGACTGAATTTCATATTCAGCCGAGCTCAGCACATAAACATTCTGCCTCAGGTAATAATTAAGCCTTTCAAAATAGTACTCGCTCAGGCTCCTTGTCATTTCAACGGCTTTATCGGCCTCTCCTGCTGCAAAGTATGCTTCAATAAGGTCGGAGTAATAGGGATCGTACGGAAAATTTCCGGGAGGCAGATTTTCAAGGCAGGCGTTAAGCACCCCGATCGCCATTTCGTTCTTCCCTTCTGCTGCAAGAGCCTTTGCAAGCCGGGCATATATAAGTCTTGCCTTTATCACGATAAGGGTTCTTATATGATGATAATCAAGATTTACATCGGGATCATTTGCTCCGCCCCATACAAATTTGTTCGCAACATTTTCATAAAGTATATCAGAATCGATCCTTCCGTATTCGAGCCATCCCTTATTCTGCGACTTTATCGGAACAAGCCTGTAGGCAAGTCCTTCCATCTGGAAATACTCTTCAAGTCCCAGAGCATCATCATGATATCCCGTTACAAAGTATACCGGCCGTTCCCAGTTATTGTGGGCAAGGATATCAAGGACTATGAGCTGGCTTTTTAGGATTGAACTTCCCTTAAGCTTAATATCAATATATGGGACTATTTTGTCTGCATCTTCAGGCCTTACGGTACCCGACCTTATCACTGCCGCTGAATCGACCGGTATCCTGATTGTCCGGGATGGTATTACATCGAGAACTTCAGTGGCTGAGATCTGAACCTTGGTTGCCTTGTTATCGCTGTTGACCCAGTCGATGACTGTTGAAATGCTTACAGGATCCTTGCTCTTTTCCACAATGAATACCTGGTTATTTATTCCGTCGTAGTATTTCTTTGCCGGAAGGGTGACAGGAAGGGGATCTGATTCATAGGTCTTTCTTTTCATCTGGTTTATGTACCAGTCGGTATTCAGAAGCATAAGGTTGCAGACTCTTATATCGGTCCTCATCCCCTCCACTTCCTGTGCGTACCACAGAGGGAAGGTGTCATTGTCGCCATTTGTGAAAAGAATAGCTTCCGGCGCACACGAGTTCAGGTAGTTGAATGCCACATCTCGGGCCAGGTAGCGGCCCGACCTGTTATGATCGTCCCAGTTCTGTGATCCCATAAGCACAGGAACTGCAAAAAGGCATAATACACCTGAAAGAGGGGCAGCAATTTTTTCGCCTGCCAGCTTCGAGAGGGTCTCAAAAAGGGCCAGGACGCCCAGGCCGATCCATACAGCAAAGAAGTAAAATGAGCCTGCGTACGCGTAGTCCCTCTCCCTGGGCTGATTCGGGTACTGATTCAGGTAGAACACTATTGCAGCACCCGTCAGAAGGAACAGAAGCGATACTACCAACCAGTTTTTATAATCACGGTTAAGATGATAGAACATGCCGATTATACCCAGCAGGAAAGGCAAAAGATAATAGACGTTCCTTGAAGTGTCGTCCTTCATGCCTGCCGGCAGATCGGGTGTCCCTACCCTTGGTTCATCAAGGAACCTGATGCCGGTGATCCAGTTTCCGTTTATCGCTCCGCCGCTTCCCTGTGTATCATTCTGCTTTCCTGCAAAGTTCCACATAAAGTATCTTAAATACATATAGCCGAACTGATATGAGAACATAAACCTGAGGTTCTCGCTGAATGTGGGCTTGCGAATGATCTCCTTTTCTCCCGATTGATTTGTCACTGAGACGGGAGTACCCTTTACCTTACCCCATTCCTTGTAGATGGCTTCATGTTCACTCTGGTCGCTCCACATTCTCGGAAAAAGGGTAATGAACCGTTCATCGTATACACGCTCAAGGTCATATGCGCTTACAATATATTTCCCGTTCTCAAGCACATATTTGGGCTTTCCGTCCTTGTAATCGGTAACCGGGGCATTATACCAGGGGCCCCTGAAGAGAGGCCGGGCACCATATTGTTCCCGGTTAAGGAAATAAAGCAGGCTGAAGGGATTCTCAGGCTGATTTTCATTAAGCGGAGTATTGGCTGAGGCCCTTATCACGATTATTGCATTTGACGAATATCCTATAAGGATCACCGTTACTGCCGTGAGTATGGTGTTCAGAACAACGCGGTTCTTTCCGGCAAGGTACCAGATAAACCAGGCGACGGCGGCAAGAATCAGAATATTCAGGATAAAGGAACCTGAAATGATCCATATTCCTGAAAGCAGCATGGCGCCAATGGCATAGGCGCTGTTCTTTACCTTTTCAGTCGAGGTTAAAGTTGATCTAACCGCCAGAATGAAGAATACAGCAAGAAGACCGAAATGGAATATCATCCCGCTGTTGGGCGGCATTCCCAGGCTGTTCACGAAAAACATGTCGAGCTTTGATGATATGGTTACAACGCCCGGCATGATCCCGTAAAGAAGGAGAGACAGAAGGATCACTGAAATTCCAAGCGAAATCACGAATCCTTTCCATGAAAACTCATATTTTTTGAAGTAATAAACCAGTACAATTGCCGGAAGGGTAAGCAGGTTAAGAAGATGTACCCCGATTGAGAGTCCCATCAGAAAAGCTATAAGTATTAACCACCTGTTTGCATATTCTTCATCAGCCACATCTTCCCACCTGAGAATTGCCCAAAAGACAACTGCTGTAAAGAATGATGAAGATGCATATACCTCGCCTTCGACGGCTGAAAACCAGAATGAATCTGAAAAAGTGAATCCAAGAGCGCCGACAACCCCGGCTGACATTATTGCTATAACCCTCGACGTGCTGAAATCCTCCCTGTTGACTGAAAAGATCCTTCCCGCCAGATGAGTTATTGTCCAGAAAAGAAAAAGTATTGTAAATGCGCTTGCAAGGGCCGACATTGCATTAACCATGACGGCTACCACCGAAGTATTTCCGCCTGCAAAGAGGGTAAAGAACCGCGCAATAACCATAAATACCGGGTTTCCCGGAGGATGCCCGACTTCCATCTTGAATGCTGATGCAATGTACTCACCGCAATCCCAGAGGCTGACGGTCGGTTCCATTGTCAAAAGATAAGTGACCATGGCAACTGTGAAAACCACCCAGCCGGTTATATTGTTTATCAGCCTGAAACTTTTTTTCATTTTCCAGTTGGTTTAATCCTGAAATCCATTAAGATGATCGAGCCGTGAAATTACTAATTTTTTCAGATTCCGGCTCACGCCTGTGACACTCACTAATTTTACTATTTTTGAGTGACCGATTTTAAATGAAACATCTCCGTACCATTATCCTGATCTGCTCCCTCCTGTCATCAGGTGCGGCTTCCGCCCAATACTATAATACCGGGCAGGATCCGGCCTCATTGAAATGGATGCAGATAAAGACAGGAAGATTCATTGTCATCTACCCGAAATCGTACGGCGAGGCAGGGGTCGACTTTGCACGATCGCTCGACGATGCCTGGTCAAAAATGGCAAGCCTCTATCCTGAAAAGAAATTCAGGATACCGGTAATTATTCATAATTATACAACCGAATCCAATGGGTATGTTGCATGGGCTCCAAAAAGGATGGAAATCTATCCTGCTCCTGAACAAAATTCAATCCCTCTTGATCCCAATACCCAGCTGGCAATTCACGAACTGACCCATGTAATCCAGATGGAATCGCTTAACAAGGGATTCACAAAAGCAATGTCGTACATTGCCGGACAACAGGTTACCGGTATAGTGTCATCCCTCGTGCCTCTATGGTTCCTTGAAGGTGATGCGGTTTTTTCCGAATCGGTCCTTACAGGATCCGGACGAGGAAGAACTCCCTCTTTTCAGAAACAGCTGAAGGCAATGATGATTGAAAAAGGAGGCGTGTATAAATACGACAAGTCGGTCAACGGCTCATTCAGGGATTTCGTTCCGGATCATTACCAGTATGGATATCAGATGACTGCATGGTCGTACGCAAAGTATAATCCTGATCTGTGGAGAAAAGCGCTTAACCTTACTGCCGGAGCTCCTTTTTTGATCAATCCTGTTAATCTCAGCCTCAGGAAATCGGCATCACTTACAAAGAAGAGGTTATTCACGGAAACTTTCGATACGCTCAAAACAATCTGGACGGAAGATGATCTCAAATCAGGAAGCGAATCGTATGAAATTCTAAATCCTCCAAAAGGAAAAAGCTTTATCAACTACTATTCCCCGGTCCTTGCAGGAAATGATTCAGTAATTGCCGTCAAAACATCACTAA
>DAIUKI010000212.1:0-5453 GCA_036848255.1 Bacteroidales bacterium
GAATTGGTTTATGGACAATCACCTCAAGTTTAGAACCGAAATCAATATAGAATCTGTTTTTCGGTTTCAGGTCATAGAAGCCATTCAGTGTAACAGGCAGGATCCCGATTTCCCTTGTTTTGAAAAGGTAGATAAATCCCCTGTAAAACGGATTGATTTTCCCGTTAAGGGTTCTGGTTCCTTCAGGGAACAACGCAACTGACTGGTTCTTTGATTTCTCCATCAGCTGTTCGAGCATGTGCCTGGTGTTTGTCACAGTAGGTTCTTTAAAGGGGATATAGTCTGTTAGCTTAAGGAAGCGGCCGAAGACAGGGACTTTCAGGAGCCGTTCATGTCCGAACCACGATACATTCGGGTAAAATGAGGTTATGGCAACAATGTCAAAAAGGCTTGCATGGTTGGCAAGCAAAATATATTTGTTGTTTTTATCAATGTGTTCCTTCCCGCTGACCAACAGCTTTTTCCCCATCACAAAGAAAACAGACTTTGCCCAGATCATGCACAGAAACTGAACCGGTTTTTTTGCCCTGAATGAAGAAAGGATAAATACAACGACAACTCCAACGGCTGTGTAGCTATACAAAATTGCATAAACCGGAACAGTAAGAAAGGAGTTGATACCCGAACCCATCAGGAACTATTTTTATGAATATCTGACCTTATTTCCCTGAATTGCTTACAAATGCGATTTGCTGGCTGTCGGGTGACCATGATGGAACATTAATGGTTCCTTGTCCGCCGTAGAGGTACGCAATGACTTTTGGTTCACCTCCTGATACTGGCATCAGCCTGAGCATTACCCTTTTATAAGAAGGATGGCTGTTCTTTTCAATATCCGGGGGGAAAGAGATAAATGCGATCCACTTTCCGTCGGGGGAAATATGAGGGAACCAGTTTTTAAAATCGTCAAAAGTAAGCTGCTCCCTGCCGGTGCCATCAGGTTTCATGCGCCATAGCTGCATATTCCCGGTATGGCTTCCATTGTAATAGATGTATTTGCCATCAGGTGAGTATTCGCATCCGTCGACATGTTCTCCCTGGGCAATATCAGTGAGGGCTGTTTCCTTACCACCTTTGATTGAATTGCGGTAGATATTGTAAATATTTTTCCCCCCGCGCTGCGCCACATATATTACCTCTTTATTATTCGGGGCCCAACCATGCCAGTATGATGGGGTCTCTTCTGTAATCAGCTTTGGAGTACCGCCTTTTAAGGGTAGAACATAAACTGCTGATCCTCCGCTTTTCCCGTCAGGTCCGTCCTTGGCACAACTTATCGCCAACAGCTTGCCATTGAATGATATGCCATGATCGTTATTGTTTCTGGTTGCGAATCCGGTATTGAGTTTCACCATATCTCCACCTGTCACCGGGATTTTGTACAATAATCCCTCCATGTTGAAAAGAAGCTGTTTCCCGTCGGGCATCCAGTTTGGCGCCTCAAACCTGCCCTGCTTTTCATATATGACAATTCTTTTTCCATTAAAGACATTCATGGTTTCAAGACGGCATCCAACGGCACCATCCCTTCCTGCATTGTAATTGTCACCAACAGGCTTGTCAATCCGGACATTCCAGATAGTTGCCTCTTCGGTGATTTCAGGATTATGTGAGCAGACAAACAATCCGGCCAGGATCTCATCGGGAAGATTGACCATTTCGTATGAACCTACCGTTTCAAATGGCTTTCCGGCAAGCGCCGCTCTCATTAAAATTATCTTTCCTGCCCGTTCAATCTGGATCACTTCATACCCTGATCCTTTTGCGAATATTTCATCTTCCGGATCCTTCATTTCGGCTCCCTTGGAATCCCGCCACTGCATCACCGTAAGACCATCGCCGTGAAGGGTGGCTGAAATATGTCTGGAATCCTCATCAGTTGTGGCCCTGAGCATCCATCCCGTTTTTCTGTGAGCCTCAGTGCCCTTGCCTTCAAACCTGAAATTTGCCGTGAGAATAAAGTCTCCCTTTATTTTTTTGTACAGGTAATGGAATTCATCCCGTGCAAACCATATGTTGTATCCGGACCCTTTTACTGAATAGGATTGATCTGTTTCATTGTACACTGCCGATCCGGCATTTTTTGGTCCGCCGATGTCAGCGGTGTTTTCAAAAATACCGGTTGATCCTTTTTGAGCCGTTGCTGTCCCTGCCAGCAAAAAACATATAAAAAGTGATAAATACTTCATGATTTTAGTCCTTTAATATTCAATAAAAATAGACAATTTGGGGATTCTTTTTATACAATGACGGATATAAATTCCAATTTTGTATGCAATCGATTGCACAACCAGATTAAATTGATTAATTTTGTAATGATTATTGCAGAACTTTGTTAATTTTAAACCATCAGTAATAGTAATTATTTTTTCAAACCATTCAACCGATGAATGAAATTCTCACAAAAATTTCACGCTGCGTCGAGACCGGCAAGACAGACAAGGTTTCACCATATCCGGCAGATATGAAGGGTATGGATGGTGCGGATGAACTTACAAAACAGGCTATCGAAGAAGGAATCGGGCCCGATCAGATCCTTGAGGATGCACTTATCCCTGCCATGGCTTCGGTAGGCGACAGGTTCAGCAGGAAGGAAATCTATGTGCCACAGATGCTTATGGCTGCAAGGGCAATGAACAGCGCTATGAAACACCTTAAGCCATTTTTTCAATCGGGCGAAACAAAACGAAAAGGTAAATTCATAATCGGTACAGTATCGGGCGACCTGCATGATATCGGAAAAAACCTTGTTTCGATGATGATCGAAGGAGGAGGCTGGGAGGTCATTGACCTTGGCGTTGATGTGGGAACTGACAAGTTCCTTAAGGCAATTAATGAAAATCCGGGAGCGGTTGTCGGACTCTCGGCTCTCTTGACAACAACAATGGAGAACATGAAAAAAACAGTGGTTTCGTTGAAGGAAAATACCCCGGATGTAAAAATTCTTGTCGGAGGAGCACCTGTCACCCGGGAGTATTGTGAAAAGATCGGCGCCGATTTCTATTCTCCCGATCCGCAGGGGGCGGTCAATTACCTTAAACAGTTGGCAGTATAATTCGATGAAAACAATTCTTACAGGCAGGACAAAAGAAGTCGTCATTGATACCGCGGGGCCTGTCATTATTATCGGTGAATCCATCAATCCCACACGCCGGAAGAAGCTTGTCGTCACTTTGCAGGAATACGATTTTACTTACGTCCTTGAACTGGCCGCGAGCCAGATCAGGGCCGGAGCGGATGTACTTGATGTCAATGTCGGCTTTCCGGGTGTTGATGATGTGAAACTTCTTCCTGAGACAGTGAAAGCGATTCAGGCTGAGTTTGATATACCGCTATGTCTTGATTCTCCCAATCCGAAAGCAATTGAAGCTGCGCTTAAAGTGTCAGCAGGGAAATGTCTTATAAATTCAGTTAACGGCAAGGAAGAATCGATGAATGCTCTTCTTCCCATTGCCAGTGAGTATGGAGCAGCTATAATCGGATTATGCATGGATGATGAAGGCATTACAAATGATCCCGAAAAAAGGATGGCAATCATTGAGAAAATAACAGAGAGAGCCGTCAGAACCGGGATCAGGGCTGAAGATGTCATAGCTGACCCTCTTGCAATGGCGGTAAGCGCTGAACCAAATGCCTGCCTGATAACTCTCGAAACAATAAAACTCGTGCATCAGAAGCTTGGTAACAACATTACAATGGGTGCAAGTAATATTTCATTCGGATTACCCGACAGGGAATCTCTCAACTCAGCTTTCATGACCCTGGCAGTTTATTGCGGAGTGACCTGCCCGATAGCAAATCCTGAAAAAACAACATCGGCAATCCGTGCCACCGACCTGGTTCTGGGCAGGGATGACTTTGCAATGAGATTTGTTGATTACTTTCAAAGCCGGACTTAAACCAATGACAGGTATCAAACCTGCCCGCAGATGGCAGCCTCCCTATTATCCGTTTAAGAAGGAGACCTTCGGCAAACGATTCCGGGAGCGTATTGAGATTCTTGTAAAAGGTCCGGTATGGGGGTGCCGTATGTGCGGCAACTGTCTGCTGCAGGAGACTGCCTTCATCTGTCCTATGGAATGTCCTAAAGGACTCAGGAATGGTCCGTGCGGCGGTGTGACTCCCGAAAAGCGTTGTTATGTTGATGAGACAAGAAAATGTGTCTGGTACGAGATCTATAAACGTGCGCAGAAAACAGGACGCGAGAGAACCCTTCTCGAAGTTCTTCCTCCCCTCGACTGGAGTAAAGTCGGGACCGAGACATGGGCAGATGTTCTGAAGCAGATCGGAAAAATCGGGACAGGCAGATTCGTCAGTTCCCTGTTCTCAAAAGACAAGGAAAAGAAGGACCGGATCTGGGACTCGGTTTTCAGACCGGTACGACAGCCTGACTGGTGGAACGGTGATTCTGAGTACCATCCGCCTCTCTACACAGAACCTGCTTCTGAACTTGAGAAACATTTACGCGACGGAGTGTTTGTTGTGGCCACGGAAGTCACTCCCCCCATCAGCGCGGAATCGGGTAAGCTTAAAAGGGACATAGAGCTTGTAAAACCTTATGTCACGGCCATAAACTTTACTGATGCTTCATCGGCTAATCCAAAAATGTCAGCCCTGGCATGCTGCAAAGTCGCCACTGACCTTGACGCCGAGCCTGTTTACCAGATTGCTGCCCGCGACACCACACGGACTGGGCTTCAATCGAATGTGATTGGCTCAGGTCAGCTCGGTATAAGAAATATTCTATGTGTAACCGGTGATAATCCGGTGATTGGACCGGCACCGACAAGCGATATGAATATGCTGGATCTCGATTCGGTCCAGATGCTTTGGATTCTCAGAAGGATGAGAGATGAAGGGATCTATCTCGACGGGCGGAAAATGAAATTTCCTCCCAGATTCTTTCTCGGGGCGGCAACCACACCATTTGCATCTGATCCTGAGTTGCAGGCTATCAGGGATCAGAAGAAAGTCAATGCAGGCGCACAGTTCTTCCAGACCAACCTGATCTTTGAACCTGAAAGACTCGACCTATGGCTCGAGCAGCTTGATAAAAGAGATGTTCTGAGCAAGGTTTACATATTGGCCGGACTGGTTCCGCTGAAAAGCTATAAAGCTGCTCTTTATCTTCACCAGAAGATTCCCGGAGTATTTATTCCGGGGCGCATCCTCAGCCGTATGGAAAAAGCAGGAAAAGATGCTGGTGAAGAAGGTGTGCAGATCGCACTGGAACTGATCGATTCAACAAAGAAAAAGAAGGGCATAAACGGCATTCACCTGATGACATTGGGATGGGAGGAGGTTGTCGGAAGGATTGTCACTGAATCGGGTCTGAAAATTTAACCTGGCTTAAGCTGGCGCGGATCTGCGATCCGTGCCTTAATAGTTTTTTAAATGATAAAATCAACATTCCGGTTCAGTTTTTCAGATCTGAAGATTACTGTCGCTCAGAT
>DAIUKI010000213.1:0-5404 GCA_036848255.1 Bacteroidales bacterium
CATCAATGCTAACAGATCCGCCACAACATTTGGGTGAACCCCGGAGCGGGTTCAATAACAGGAATTAATCGGCATCGTCATAAAATTCAAACAGATATTCATTTTTAAACTCTATTCCCTGTTCATTAAGTATCATCATATATTCATTCCTGAAGCTGTTTCTTAAATGATGCTCCTCCTGATTAAGAATGTATTTATAAACGATATCTAATTCCCTGTATCCCACAGTGAAAGCAGCAAAACCTTCCTGCCAGGCGAAATTAAGATATGATTTTTTTCTTTCGTTAATAAATAAAGAAGAACTCCGTTTGATGTCCCTCACAAGGTCTGAAATCGCTATAGCAGGGGGAAAGCCTGCCAGGATGTGAATATGATCTTTAGTCCCGTTTATAGCAACCGGAAAACATTTCTTCTCAGTAATTATCCCATAAATATATTTATGGGTTATTGACCTGATTGAATCAGTTAACAGAGAAGTTCTGCCCTTAGGTGTGAATACCATATGGGCATACAGCTTTGAATAAGTGTTTGGTTTCATAGCACGAGTTTTATTTAATGCAGCATTTAAATTTATTAAATATTCATCCAAATTACCTATTTTAGAAAAAAAATATAATCCAAACTCACATATCATGAAACGGGTATTTACCTCTCTGCTTTTTGCCTCAGTACTGATGATCTGGAATGCCGGAATATCCCTGGCCCAGAATTCCCCCAGATCGCGGGAATCCTTCAACCAGGACTGGAAATTCATAAAATATTTCAATGCCTCAACCGATGCAGCAACTAACGACAAGGAACCTGCCGGGCTTCAGCTTCTGTCAGTGAACGACAACAGCTGGCGCACCCTCGATCTGCCGCATGACTGGGCAATTGAGGGCCCTTTCAGCGATACGCTGGAGAATAATACAGGTCTTTTGCCCTGGAAAGGAATTGGCTGGTACAGAAAACACTTTGCACTAAAAGAAGCCGATAAAGACAAAAGAATTTACATTGATTTTGATGGAGCAATGGCATATTCCGAAGTCTGGGTAAACGGGAAATATGTTGGAGGGTGGCCCTATGGATATACCTCTTTCAGGCTTGATCTAACACCCTATGTAAGCTTCGGGAAAGATAACCTGATAGCAGTAAGGCTCGACACAAAGAGCTGGGATTCGCGCTGGTATCCCGGCGCCGGGTTATACCGTAATGTGTGGCTTGTCAAGACTTCACAGCTTCACATTTCGCATAACGGAATTTTCTGCACAACACCCGAAATAAAGCCTGAAAGGGGAATTCTCAGCGTAAAGGCGGAAGTCGAAAGCCACATTGGACAACCTGTTGCTGTTACCTTAAAGGCAGCAGTTTATAAGTTAAATACAAAAGGGGAAGCAGCAGCTCAGCCTGTTGCCGAATTTACAAGCCCCTCTGCAATGCTGCCAGCTTCAGGAGATCATGTTTTCAGGCTTGATGTCCCGGTAAAGGATCCCGCTCTGTGGAACCTCGATGATCCTGAACTCTACAAGGTAGCCGTGACAGTCATGCAGGGTGCCGAAATCTCAGATGTTTGCGAAACCAATTTCGGATTCAGGACACTTAATTTCACTGCGCGTGACGGATTTTTCCTTAATGGGAAGAAGGTTCCTGTCAACGGGGTTTGCAATCACCATGACCTCGGAGCCCTCGGGGCAGCATTCAATACAAGGGCCGCCGAGCGCCAGCTCGAAATACTCAGGGAGATGGGATGCAATGCCATCCGGACAAGTCATAATCCTCCAGCCCCGGAACTGCTTGACCTTTGCGACAGAATGGGCTTTCTTGTTCAGGATGAAGCATTCGACACATGGAAGACTCCGAAAAAAAGGAATGATTACAATAAGCTGTTCTATGCATGGCATGAGGAGGACCTCCGGGCCATGGTCCGCCGCGACCGCAACCATCCCTCGGTTTTTATGTGGAGTACTGGAAATGAAGTGAACGACCAGAATAATCCTGCCCTCTCCGAAAGCCTCAGGGCGATAATTAAATCGGAAGACATTACCAGGCCGGTTACAGTTGGATGCAACTGGGATGAATCGGGCACCAACGGTTTCCAGAAAACCGTCGATGCTTTTGGAATCAACTATCGCCTTTACAGATATGATGCCTTCTTCGCTTTCAAAGACAACGATAATCTTCCATTCCACTCGACTGAATCGGCATCAACAGTCAGCTCGAGGGGAGAATATTTCTTTCCTGTTAACCAGGGTGATCTGAATAAAAATCTTCCCGGTAAGGGTATTTTCCAGATTTCCTCGTACGACCTTGCTTATCCGGCATGGGCATCGACACCCGACCAGCAATGGGAGATGCAGGATAAACATCCCGGAGTATTCGGCGAGTTTGTCTGGACGGGCTTTGATTATATCGGAGAACCCACGCCCTATGGCGGCGATCTCACGGGACTACGGCCGGGCAACAGGAGATATGATCAGGCCAAGGCTTTGCTTGATGCACAAAATGTCACTGAAGTACCTTCACGAAGCAGTTATTTCGGCATTCTCGACCTTGCAGGATTTAAAAAAGACCGTTTTTATCTCTACCAGTCAAAATGGCTATCTGAACTCCCCATGGCACACATCCTGCCTCACTGGAACTGGCCCGAAAGAAAAGGCCAGGTAACCCCTGTCCATGTTTATACATCGGGCGACGAAGCTGAACTTTTCCTTAACGGAAAATCGCTCGGGAAAAAGAAAAAAGGCCAGTATGAATACAGACTTAAATGGGACGATGTTGTCTATCAGCCTGGTGAACTTAAAGTCGTAGCTTATAAGAATGGCGTAAAATGGGCCGAGGATAAAATGGTAACTACAGGAAAAGCCTCAAAGCTGTCAGTGTCGGCTGATCGTCCTGATGTTGTTGCCGATGGTTCCGGCCTGGTATTTATTACCGTAAAAATTGAAGACAATAACGGACTCCTTGTGCCGCGAAGCAGCAATCTTGTTAACTTCAGCATCGAGGGACCCGGGAAAATTGTTGCAGTCGACAATGGTGACGCAACAAGCCACGATCCGTTCCAGGCATCATACAGGAAAGCTTATAATGGCATGTGCCTTGTTATTGTCAAAGCAGAAAAAGGTGCAACAGGTTCGTTTACCGTAAAAGCTGAATCGAAGGGACTGAAAGGTGCGTCAGTGGGCATCGGAATTGAGGTGGTTTTTCACCCTGGTGCGGATATAGCTATGTGATCTCATTTGCGAAACCATATCTGTAAATGCAACCTTTTTAAATTTTAATCGTCTTTGTAACTATTGTTATGTTATTTTTGAATAACAGGTTTAGCTTTATAATAAATATTAACCAAACTCTCATAAATATGGATCTCAAACGCCGTGAATTTATTAAAATCAGCGGCATCACAGCAGCAGGCACTGTGATCCTTCCCCCATTTTTCAGTTCGTGCAAAAAGATAAGTCTTTCAGACAATGCTGAAAGCTATCTCAACCATTTTGAAGTAACAAGCGACATACTTCAGAAAGTAATTTCCGCCGCAATGGAGAAAGGGGCTGATTATGCTGATCTCTTTTTTGAACATACCCTTAATAATACCGGTGCCCTTGAGGACGGCAAGGTGAACAGCGCATACTCGAATATTTCATACGGCGTCGGCATCAGGGCATTGAAAGGCGATCAGACCGGATATGCATATTCCGAAGACCTGTCGCAGGATGCAATGGTTAAAGCTGCCAGGACAGCTGCAAATATTGCAGATGCTTCATCGGGATATTCACCGTCAGGCATCAGGGAATTACAGCCGCAAAGCTATTATTCTATTCAGAATTCCTGGGAAAAGACATCAGTGAAGGACAAAATACCCTTTATGCAGAGGATGAATGACAAGATCTTCGCCGCTGATAAACGCGTTTCAAAAGTCAATGTTTATCTGGGAGACAATACATCCTATATTCTATTCTATAATTCGGAAGGCCTCATGGCTTGGGACTACAGACCAATGGTTTCCCTTGCCGGAGTATGTATCATGGAAGAAACCGGTAGAATTGAGAATTTCTATGTAAGCCGTTCATACAGGAAGGGATCTGAATTCCTTACAAATGAGCTTATTGATGAAATGTCTGCGGAGGTTGTTGCCCGGACATCAAAATTATTCAGTGCAACAAAACCTAAACCGGGCGAAATGGAGGTTGTTATGGGAGCCGGTCAGTCAGGAATTCTGCTTCATGAAGCAATGGGTCATGCATTCGAAGCTGACTTCAACAGAAAAAATCTTTCGATTTTCTCAGACAAGATGACCAAAAAAATTGCTGAAGATTTTGTCACCATTATCGATGATGGCACAATTCCGGGTAACCGCGGCTCACTGAACTTTGATGATGAAGGAAACCCCACACAAAAGACTTCACTTGTAAGCAATGGAATACTGACAAGCTACCTTCACGACAGGATAAGTGCAAATTATTACAAGGTTAAGCCTACCGGCAACGGCAGACGTCAGAGTTTCAGGCATATTCCCATGCCAAGGATGAGAAGCACCTATATGGAAAATGGTCCACATAAAAAGGAAGAGATCATTGCCAGCGTCAAAAATGGCATTTACGTTGATTATTTCAGCAATGGGGAAGTCAATATCGGGCAGGGCGACTTCACGTTCTTTGTGAAATTCGGCTATCTGATAGAAAACGGAAAGCTCACCCATCCGATCAAGGATCTGAACATTATAGGCAATGGGCCACAGGCTCTAGCCGATATAGTTATGGTTGCCGACGATCTTATGATTGATAACGGAGGAGGCACCTGCGGGAAAAACGGCCAGTCTGCCCCTGTCACGATGGGTATGCCGACTGTCAAAATCAAGAAACTCACTGTTGGTTGAATAAACGCTTAATTAAACGGTAAAAAGAACATTATGAACACAAATGAAAAATACGCACTGGCTGATCTTGTGATTGAACATGCACTGAAAAACGGAGCAGAGCAGATTTCTGTTTCCATTTATGATAACAGAAGCACCAATATAGAGATCAGGGACCAGAAAATTGACAGTCTGAAGGAATCTAACCAGAATGGTCTGTCAATCAGTATCTATGTAGATAAAAAGTACTCTTCACATTCCACCAACAGGCTGAAAAAAGAAGATGTTTTCAGCTTTGTTGATGAAGCAATTATCGCAACACGATTTCTTGCCGGGGATGAATTCCGCTCCCTTCCTGATCCTGAGTTATACTATAAGGGAGGCGGCCAGGAACTGGATCTTTTTGATCCAAAGATCGGTTCTCTTGATGCAAAGACCAAAATCGACCTGGCTAATCAGGTCCTTAATGAAGCCTATGGAAAGGACGAACGTATAATTTCAGTTAGTTCATACTATTACGACAGTATCTCCGGTGGAATCATGGTAAACAGCAATGGTTTCAGGGGAGATTCA
>DAIUKI010000214.1:0-5387 GCA_036848255.1 Bacteroidales bacterium
TCATAGATGCGACCTGTTTGTAGAAAACGGCATACCTAACGATATAGTGAGCTCCATAGGAGCGACCTGTTTGTAGCCCCACCATGGTAACAATGGTTCTGAGCATCATAGATGCGACCTGTTTGTAGAAAACGGCATACCTAACGATATAGTGAGCTCCATAGGAGCGACCTGTTAATCAATCCAATCAAAAAGATATTCCGGATCATAATCCACATCAAACTTTTCGAGAAGTTTAAGATACTCTTCCCTGAAGGACGCCTTTTTATGATGCTCTTCCTGATTATTGATGTATTTGACTACATCATCAATCTGGGAATGACTGTAAGAAAACGCACCATATCCCTTTTGCCACTGAAAATTTCCGGGCATCCATTTTTTCTCATTAATGAATTTCGCGGAGATGGCTTTTATATCTCTCATCAGGTCTGGTAATGGTTGTGCAGGATTATAACCAACAAAAATGTGAACATGATCGGACATAAAATTAATAGCCAATAATTTATGCTTCCGGTTTTTTATGATCCCGGTCGCATACTTGTTTAACTCCTCTTTGTGTTTAACAGGAATTACATTTTCATGTCCAAGAGGTGAGAAAACAAGCTGAAGATAGATTTGAGTATAAGTGTTCGCCATAATTATGATGATTTATGGTTAAAGCTACGAAGTCCGGGGGCCAGAACTTTAGTGAAAATAAAAAAATTATGCTGGGTATACTATTTTTACCAACAGGTCGACGCTACGCGGCTCAATACATTTTTTGACAGTCGCATACTACAAACAGGTCGCCGTTATACGGCTCATGAACATCCCTTTACCTCCGACCTGCTGCAAACAGTAAGCTGCTCACAGCCAAATCACTAAGCGCCATAGGCGCGACCTGTTTGTAGCAATACCATGGCAACAATGGTTCTGAGCATCATAGATGCGACCTGTTTGTAGAAAACGGCATACCTAACGATATAGTGAGCTCCGTAGGAGCGACCTGTTTAAATACCCGATCAACTAACAGGTCGCCGCTACGCGGCTCACATTAGTCTTTGGGCATCACTATTCTACAATCAGGCCACCGTTATACGGCTCAATACATTTGTTGACATGTCGCATACTACAAACAGGTCGCCGTTATATGGCTCATGAAACATCCGTTAACCTCCGACTTATTCTATTTCTTCACTGGTCTTTTTCTCTCATAAATCACATACGAATATTGGATCCTGCTGGCATCCTCCGAAATACACTCCTCTTTCTGGGCAATCCGCCATTTTCTCATGTCGATTTTCGGGAACCAGACATCGGCCGGTGCCTTTAAATGGATATGGGTTATATAAAGCCTGTCGGCAATAGGCATAAACTGCCTGTAAACGCTTCCTCCTCCTATCACAAAAGCTTCCTTGTCATCACACTTGCTCAAAGCATCCTCAATTGAATAAGCTGTCACTGAACAGTCGATGCATTCGCCCGGAACATCTGTAATTACAATGTTATTACGTCCCGGAAGAGGCTTCCGGGGCAGCGATTCCCAGGTCCTTTTCCCCATAATAATGCATTTACCCATTGTAAGATTCTTGAACCTCCTCAGATCCTCAGGAATATGCCACAGGAGATCGTTATTCTTGCCGATGCCCCAATCGTCAGATACTGCTACAATTATTGAAATCATTACCTTCTTTTTATACTGAAATATCTCCCCTGATATGAGGATGAGCCTGGTAATCCGTTAAAGTGAAATCGCCGAACCTGAATTCCGTGATACCGGTCACCTCCGGATTAATTGTCATCACGGGTAGCTTATAAGGTTCCCTCGTAAGCTGCAACCTGACCTGGTCGATATGGTTCAGATAGATATGTGCATCGCCCAGTGTATGAATGAATTCGCCTGGCTTAAGTGATGTTGCCTGAGCCACTATCATCGTTAACAGTGCATATGAAGCAATGTTGAACGGGACACCAAGGAAGATGTCACAGCTCCTCTGGTACAGCTGACAGGAAAGTTTTCCGCCGGCGACATAAAACTGGAAAAGGATATGACACGGCGGGAGAACCATTTTATCTATCTCTCCTACATTCCAGGCATTTACAATGTGGCGTCTCGAGTCAGGCGACTCCTTTATTGACCTTATTACATTTGAAAGCTGGTCTATCTTTCTTCCGTCGGCGGCCGGCCATGAACGCCACTGGTACCCGTAGACGGGACCCAGGTTTCCATTTTCATCGGCCCATTCATCCCAGATTTTTATTCCATTTTCTTTAAGGTATTTGATATTTGTATCGCCTGAAATGAACCAGAGCAGCTCATGCAGTATCGATTTAAGATGCAGTTTCTTGGTGGTCATCAAAGGAAATCCGTCTTCAAGGTTGAATCTCATCTGATAGCCGAACACGCTTATGGTACCAGTACCGGTCCTGTCTGGCTTCCTGGTTCCGTTCTCAAGAACATGATCAAGAAGCTCAAGATATTGCTTCATGCCTGGATCTTAAAATCAGAATTAACAGCAAACCTCGTTTCATTATATTTATATTTAATGGTGATTGTTCCAAAGGAAAGGACCAGTCAACAGGAATAAATCAGTCTGATTTTTTCTTCCGTTTATCCAACTCATCCCTTATCGAAGCGGCACGTTCATAATCTTCGGTCCTGACAGCCTCATCTATCATTTTAAAAAGTTCCTCATCCGAATAGTTCTCAAACCTTGAATTCCCGGTTTCAAACAGATTGTCAGTATCTGTATCAGCTGATGTGTCAGCTTCAGCAGGGGTGATTGTGATTCCAGCCTTTTCGAGGATCTCTTCGGTTATATAGATCGGACATCCGAACCTCAGGGCAAGGGCCACGGCATCTGATGTGCGGCTGTCGATCGAAATTTCCTTTTCACCATTATTGCACAGGAGCCTGGAGTAAAATACACCTTCCTCCAGCTTATAGATCATCACTTCGATTACTTTGATATTGTATTCAGCGGCAAAGCTCCGGAACAGGTCGTGGGTCAATGGTCTTGGAGGATCGAGGTTTTCGAGTTTGATCACTATTGCCTGCGCCTCAAAACCGCCTATTATGATAGGGACCCTTCGTTCACCGTCTTCTTCAACCAGGATCAGTGCATATGCCCCCGATTGGGTTTGACTATAGGAAATCCCTAAAACCTTAAGCTTTACTCTCTTCATATCAATCAATTAGAAACCAAATGAATATATGCTCCAGGGTTGATTCAGACAAATATAAAGATTAAAGCAGTAAGACAAGGAGTTACCTTATTCTTTTTTTCAACACAAATACTGAACCTTTTGTTATTAAAAACATTTGTATATCTTTGCAGTCCGAATTTGAATAAATCCATGCAGGCCCCGCAAAGTTATATGGGAAATGAACATATACGCCTCCTGGAGTAACTTAATAAAGAAACAGAAATGTACGCTATCGTTGAAATTGCCGGTCAGCAATTTAAAGTAGAAGAAGGTAAAAAGATATTCGTCCATCGCCTTGAAACAGAGAAAGACACTATTCTTGAATTCGACAGGGTCCTCCTTGTTGAGGATAATAACAATATCCTTGTTGGTGAACCGACCATCGAAAACTTCATTGTTGAGGGAAAGGTTCTTGATCATGTAAGGGGCGATAAGGTTATCGTATTCAAGAAAAAGAGGAAAAAAGGATACAGGGTAAAAAATGGACATCGTCAGAATTTTTCCGAGGTAGAGATCATCGGGATTGGAGAGAGGGGAACTATCGTAAGAAAAGAGAGTATAAAAAAGGAAAAAGTAAAAAAAGCTGCTGAACCCGCAGAAGAACCTGTTGCAGAAATAATTACCAGGGAGAAAAAACCGGCTGTCAAGGCTGCCGCAAAAAAGAATGAAACTGCCCCTAAAGCCAAGAAAACAGCTGAAAAGAAGCCGGCAGCAAAAAAAGTATCAAAAAAGAAAGAATAATATAATTCAGAAGATAAAAATATAAGACTATGGCACACAAGAAAGGAGCAGGAAGTTCACGTAACGGCCGCGATTCAGAAAGCAAGCGGCTCGGAGTGAAGCTCTTTGGCGGCCAGGCAGCCAAAGCTGGCAACATTATTGTCCGTCAGAGAGGAACAAAACATAATCCGGGCCTGAATGTCGGCCTCGGAAGGGACCACACTCTTTTTGCACTTAAGGACGGTGAGGTTGAATTCAGGAAAAAGAAGGACGACAAAATTTTCGTTTCAATTAAACCGGCAGCTGAATAACAGGATCTTAACATGACATAAGCTCCCGAAATTCTTTCTCATTAAGGAAAGCATTCCCGGGAGTTTTTATATTTTTACAGCGGGCTTCATGCCTGCTTTTTTATTTAAAATTTACTAAAGATGCTTACCATAAACCTTATCCGGGAAAAGAAGGAATTCATCGTCGAAAGGTTGAAGATTAAGAATTTTGATGCTGATGAAATTATCAAAAAGATTCTTGCACTCGATCTTTCACGTCGTGAGATTCAGTCCAGGGTTGATCTTCTGCAGAGTGATATGAACCGGATCTCAAAAGAGATCGGAAGTATGATGAAGGAAGGAATGAAGGCCGAAGCAGATATCGCCCGCGAAAAGACATATTCGCTGAAGGAAGAGATCAGATCATTGTCCGAGAGGCTTCTGCCTCTTGAAAATGAGCTCAGGAATGAGATCATTAAGCTTCCTAACCTCCCTCACGGTTCGGTGTCGACCGGATTCGGCGCTGACAATAATGTCAGGGTTAAGGAAGGAGGCGTTATGCCTGGTCTTCCCGATTCAGCACTTCCACACTGGGTGCTGATCAGGAGATATGATATTATCGATTTTGACCTTGGAATTAAGCTTACCGGTGCAGGTTTTCCCGTTTACAAGGGGAAAGGCGCCAGGCTGGAGAGAGCATTGATCAGCTTTTTTCTTGATGAAGGTGTGAAGGCCGGCTATACAGAGATAATGCCGCCAATAATGGTAAACGAGGATTCGGGCTTCGGGACCGGCCAGCTTCCTGACAAAGAGGGCCAGATGTACAATGTCGGACTTGATGGTTTTTACCTCATCCCAACTGCCGAGGTGCCGGTTACAAATATCTACAGGGATGTCATTCTTAACGCCGATCAGCTACCTGTAAAAAATGTTGCCTACACCCCATGCTTCAGAAGGGAGGCAGGCTCCTGGGGCGCTCATGTACGGGGGCTCAACAGGCTCCACCAGTTCGATAAGGTTGAAATAGTTCAGATTGCACACCCCGATAACTCATACAAAGCTCTCGATGAGATGGTAAGCCATGTCGAAAGCCTTGTCGTTGCTCTAGGGCTTCCATACCGTATTATGAGGCTTTGCGGGGGAGACATGTCATTCACTTCAGCATTGACTTTTGATTTCGAAGTATGGTCGGCAGCACAGAAAAGATGGCTC
>DAIUKI010000215.1:0-5370 GCA_036848255.1 Bacteroidales bacterium
ATCCTCGGTAAATTTAGCTCTGAAATAAAATGGAGGCTGTACCAACAGATAGTTAATTTTAAGATCTCTTACATTTTCAATGAACTTTTTTGCCAGCCACAAACTATCATACATCAGCCCAACCATGATTATTTTTTTGCCTGCTATAATTTCAGTGGAGATCTCTAAAATTTTAATTTTTTCGTCTTCATCAAGGCTTTTATATTCACTGTTTGACCCTAACAGGAGCACACCGTTTAATTGTGAATTCAGGTAAAACTGCAGGTTACTTTTCAAGCCCTCGTAATCGATTCCTTCATTCCGGGAAAAAGGAGTGTTTACAGGCGCAAATATTCCTGACAACTTAGTTTTCATTGATTTCATTTAAGATTAATTTAACATCATAATCCTTATCTGTTTTCATTTCCTGCCGAGCAGAGGTTGCTTTATGTGAAGCAGTTTTAATTCCGACGATAGTTAATATTGCGGAGAGGAAAAGGCAGATTGCCATTAGTAAATATGATGTTCCAAAACCTTTAGTGACACCATTTAAATAACCAACAACATATGCTCCTCCAAATGATCCCAGTGCTCCAAAACTATTGATCAAGGCAATAGCCCCTGCAGCGACATTGCTGGGGAAAACTTCGGTCAGTGCGGTGAAGAATGGAGCATAAGGTGTATATATTCCAGCGCCTGCAATAACAAGTAAAACGTATGACAACCAATAGTTTTCGGTTCCAATAATAAAAGAACCATATAATGCAATGGCAGCAATTAGTAGAGGCGGCCATATAAATATTTTTCTATTTAACGATTTGTCTGAATAATAAGATGCTATAAACAAACCTAAGATCCCCAAGAGATAAGGTGTAGTAACAAGCCACCCGGTCTTTACTATTGTTGAGTCAGGAGCCGAATTAATTATTGTTGGTAGCCACATTATAAAACCATAAGCTCCAATACTCCAGAGTAAGTACTGAAAACACAACAGGATGGCTTCCTTTGATTTAAATGCCACTGCATAGTTTTTTACCGGTTTAATATTCTGTTGTTCCTTTGCCAGCTCTGTTTCCAGACTATACTTTTCCGTTTCAGTAAGCCATTTAGCACTTCTTGGATGATCATCTATTAAAATCCACCATATAAATGCCCATAAAATAGCCGGTACACCCTCAATAATAAACATACCTCTCCATCCTAATGATTCAATTAAATAACCCGACATAATCGACATACCAATAATCGTTGCAGGATTGCCAAGCACTAAAAAAGTATTTGCCTTTGAACGTTCGGGTTGTGTAAACCATCGGCTCAAAAGTATTACCAAAGCGGGCCAAACAGCTGACTCCACCACACCAAGCATAAATCTAATGAAATACAGTAGTTTTACATTTCTCACTAAACCTGTTGCTGCAGCTAATGTTCCCCACATAATGCAAGACCAAAATATCAGTCTTTTAGTGCTTTTATTGGCAGCATAGAGGGTGCCAGGAATTTGAAAGAAAAAATACCCCAGGAAAAATAATGCACCTAAAAGTGATAACATTGAAGATGTTATATTTAAATCTTCAGCCATTCCAGATGCAGCTGCAAATCCAAAATTAGTGCGGTCTATATATGCCAGACTAAATGTAAAAAACACCAGCGGGGTTAAACGATACCATCTTTTCTTCGTAAGTAAGCTTTTCATTTGTTGTGTATGTTACTTTTCTTCACCATGAAATAATTTTCACGTTTGCAGCTGATTAATAATTAATTATGATTCTAGCAGCTGTTAATAATTAATTGAGTGTCATTTAACAATTTCAGATATTAGTTTACCCTGTTTAATAACGGCCCTGACATTCCTTAATGTTTCAATATTTTCAAGGGGATTTCCTTCAACGGCAATAATATCAGCAAGTTTTCCGGGTGATATACTTCCGGTCTCATCTTCTATTCTACAAACTTTTGCGCCGTTTATTGTTGCAGCCATTAGAGCCTCAAGATTGCTCGCGCCAATTTTAACTGCTAATTCAGCTTCATTGGCGAGTTCACCATGCATTCCATCTGTTCCGAGCGCAAATGGGATATGTTTACCTATTAGGGCTTTTAATCGTCCGGATATCTGATTGCGTTCATTATAATGTCCCTGTATGAGGTGTATCGGATAATTATTAACAATCTCATCGTTGAAGATGGGACTTAATGTCAGGATGAGACTTGTTTTTGATTTTATTAATTTCTCAATCTGCTTATCACTAATATAGTAGGCATGTTCCAAGGTATCCAGTCCAAGGGCCAATGCCCAGTCCAACCCGATCCCCCCTACACAATGAGAGGCTACTGCAACTCCTGCTTTATGGGCGGTGGTAATTGCTGCTTCTATTTCCTCTCTTGTCAGGTAACTTGGTAAATCACCTTCACCTTTGAGAGTCGCTGTAATAAATATCTTTATAAAATCAACACCTGCTTTTAAGTTTTCCATGACAGCATTCTTTATTTCTTCAGGACCGCTAAAAGGGTAGCCTACATAACCATGACCATTAGCAGCGCGTATCCCTTTACCTGCAACGATTGAACGGGGACCTTCCAGAATACCTATATTTACACCTTCCCTGCATGCGACATCCAAATACTCTTTATCTCCCAGTGTCCGGCAGGTTGTTACACCGGACAGTATATCCTTTTTTAACATATCCTTTGCGCGGACGGTTAATATGGGAAGACAATCATTCATTCTGCCAAGGAAGTTTTCCAAAGATGCGTCCATTGAATGATGAGTATGACAATCGATCAAGCCTGGAAGAAGTGTTAATCCCGAAAAATCAAGAACTTTGTCATAAGAGGAAGGTTCTAACCCGATATCGGAAGTTTTATTCACGGATTTAATTATTTTATTTTCAATAATAATCCTGCATTCCGGTATTAAATTCTCACATATTCCATCCCATAGAAAAGAACCTTTTATTAGAGTTTTTTCTCCCATATCTTTTTATGATCTATCCTTTTAACCGTTTTACTAAATTTTGATGAAGTCAAGTATTCTGTTCGGAGACTTTTTCGATTACCTCTATTAAACTTGATCCCTCTCTGTTTTGCATGCCCCATTCTTCAGCCAACTTAAAATATCTTGCAGCAGCTTTTGCAATATATGCAGGCATCTTTACCTCATCCACAGTATTTGAAACAATGGCTACATCCTTACACATCTGCCCAAGACTGCCTGGGGAAGGTTTATTATCTAAAACGCTTTCAGAGAGCAGTCTGAAGTAATCACTTCCAGAAATCCCGGCACCAACTACTTTGCAGACCGTTGAAGCATTTAATCCTAGTTTTCTCGCAAGAGTAATTACTTCCATTGTAGCTGCATGAGTCGCTCCAACTAATAATTGATTACAATGTTTCACAGCCTGGCCTAAACCAGGTTCATTTCCAACTTGCACCACATTGCCAATTACGCTAAGAATTGGTTTTACCAAATCAATTTGTTTCTGAGGGGCAGCTACTATTAATGTTAGACTGGCGGTTTGAACCCTTGCCGGTCCACCTGTGAAAGGACAATCTACAAATCCGACATTTTTTTCAGTACATCGTGAGGCAACATAAAGCAGGTTATGCCGATTAATTGTACTCATACAAATTATAACCGAGTTTGGATTTGTTCCCTGTAAAAGACCATTGTCGGCTAAAACAACATCTATAACCTGCTGGTCATTAAGTACTATTACAATGACCGTATTACATACCCTGGCAACCTCTCCCGGGCTGGATAGACAGATCCCACCCATTTCCTGGAATTCATTGGCAATTTCAGGGCGTCTGACATACCCATACACTTTATAGCCGTTTTTTATGTACTCTTTTGCTGCGGGTATACCAATACGGCCAAGTCCGATAATGCCAAGATTTTTAGACATTTCCCCCTCCTTTTTCTTTCGTAATGTTTCTAAATATTTCAGCTGCACGTGTTACATTAACAATACCGCAGACGCAACTTTTAAATAGATTTTCAGCTGCCTTCTCAGGAGACCATTTCCCAGCTTTTACTTCATTTATTGCCTGTTCTATGAGGCTCACCGCAACCATGCCGTGACCACACATAGTGTTAAGTTCTAAAACAGCTCCCTCAGGTAATAATCCTTTTTGCCCCCATATTCCTAAAGAAAGATTCACAGTATGCATTTTTATTCCTGCCCTAGAACAGCATTCCTTTGTCTGTTCGAACAGACCTGAAATCACGAGAGAGAGCCCCAGATCTTCTTCAATTATTGCTTTAAGAGCAACAGTAGCCCTATACTCATCGTCAAAGACAGCTTCGACAACTGCACGATCCTCAATGTTTTTCAACATATTATCAAGGCTGCCCTGTACATATTCATTACCTTTTCTGGTGTCGCCAATTTTGATTGCACCTAGTTCACGGCATAATTCGAGAAATCTTCTTATTTTAGGTGCTGATCCAACGTGATTGATGTTGTTAGATGGCATATAAGTAAAAACAATATCTTTCTTTAAACTCTCGATTTCTCCAACTCTATGTAAGGTGTGTGTCATAATAACTTCTCTTATTTATTAATAAATAATGGGCGACCAAGCCCTACATTTGCTTTCCCGTTTGGTGCGTACCAGATATCCAATTCATCGAGAATTTCCTGAGTTGGAATTACCTCATCTTCACCTAATCGAGAAGCCAAACATAAACTAAAGACTGTATTAATTTCGTTTGATACAGTTTTTAATACTTCAAGTAGTCCTTCCAGTCTATTAATTTGAATTGTAAACTCAATTATCGTTGAAAGAACCTTTTCACCAAGAAGTTCCGTTGAGAATTTACCTGTCTTTTTGTCTGACATAAGAGATGTAAGAGGATTACAGGTTTCAAACTCAACACCGAATGTTGCTACGGCAATAGCTACTTTCTCTATGTCTTTAAAATAGGCTCCTAAAATAGGCCGCCCCATCTCTATTCCAACTCCAACGAAGCCAGGCTTGAACCGTCCAGTAACGTCATTAGTTTTCATTTCTTCTGTTCCACGTCCTGCAATTCCTGATTCACTAGTGATTGTCAAAGGATCACTCATAATGCTCCGTATTGAACGTGGCCAAGCTAACTCTTGTTGAAAAATAGCATCCACCGGACATTCAGCTTGCCTCAAACAGCTTCCGCATTCAACACAATTTTCTAAATCAATGTCAGAAATACCGTTTACTTGATCCTCGAGAATGGCTCCAACCGGACAATAAGCTGTACATTGTCCACAACCGATGCATAGGTCAGAATTAATAACCATAACAATATTATTTTAAGTCAGATTTTTGTATTTGATAGAAATTTTTGCATCACCACATATTACGATGCAAAATCCTATATTAATGATCTTTAAGAGTATATGGGAGATATTGATT
>DAIUKI010000216.1:0-5346 GCA_036848255.1 Bacteroidales bacterium
AGATCCGATATAGTAAACCCCGATTTAGAGGGATCGATGCCACCTTTAAATTTCGCTCTGAGTTCATTCTCAGTTAACTCCTCCTGAAACCGGATCGATGTAGCCGGCCCAAAATTTCCGGCCCAAAGCTCTTCACCTTTTGCATAGTTTATAAAAGCTTTCGGTGTCCCGCCGTATTTGTTCCAATAATCCTCATCCTTCTTCCGGATAAGTTCCATGTTTATCTCAACTCCCGCATCCCAGTCGGTGCATGATTCACTTCCTGCAATCCCCGGGAATTCCGGCATCAGCAAGGAATCGGACCAGATTCCCTCCATCCTGACAACCTGACTTACAATGAAATCCGACTTCAGCTCAGTGAGACGATTTTCCGGAGCAGGCGAAAACCAGGTAACCTCCAGAGTATCCCCTCTATGTGCATCAAGGTCATCGGCAAGCCATTCATTAATTATTATCCCGTTACCTTCAGGGACTCCTCCGTACAATGATGGATCGAGAGCTGAAATAAATGAATAAGGTGTGTATTTGTTCCCTGCTGAAATGCTGTTGGCAAGGTAGGTTATCACCCGGAAAGAGGCGACCGGAAGATTGCTGATTTCTTCAACCTGACTCTGATCAATGAAGATCCGGTCCGACACAAGCTCATATCCGCCGGTTGACGGGATAAGCCTCAGCGAAAGCCCGGTATCTTCCGGCTTCATAATATTGAGCAGAGCGGAATATATCAGTTCTGTGGAAACAGACTGGCTCCGTTCAAACAGGAGTCTGTTGATGCCCGGAATTTTTCCATTGGCATCTGTCAGATCCGAACGGTTTATGAAAATGTTCAGAGGAGTCAGCTGACTGATCCCAAGGGAAAAATTACCTGAATTTCCTGAATCGAGGATCTTTCCTGTCTTGAAAACCACTGATGGATTTGATTCCCTGCCAGGTGAAAACGGGGCATCAGCCGGGATATCGGTAATGGAACTGAAACGGATGATCAGGTCATCTCCTTCCTTAAGCCCGATGTAATTTGCCAGAGGTTCGTTAACGGCCACTGAACCCTTATCTATACTGATTTGTTTATTGTTGTGAAACGAAAAAAAATTATCGTCCAACGCATAAATTTTTACCTGCGGCGCATATTGTTGTGTAGCAAAATTCTGGCAGTAGCCGTCGAGCTCAAGGACACCGGCACAATTCACCCCTGTTTCAGACGCCAGCCGTCCGGCAAGAGAAGAATCAAAATAGCGGATACCAGAGCTTATCATGATCCCGGTATTTCCCAGCTTTTCAAAAGAGGTTTGCCTTAGACTTTCCCGGACTGATTTACCAGTCATCAGAGAACCGGTTATAACCGCCGTAAGAAGAATTATGATGAGAATCTGGTAAACGGCTCCCTTAAGATTATGGGTAATAGAGCGCCTGACAATATGGAAAAGATTCAGTTTCATCCGCTCTTTTAAAACTTGTTTCCGGCTAACAGTTTCCCTTCCGAGAGAGTGTACTGAATTCTCATTTTATCGGCAAGATCCTGAGAGTGAGTGGCAAGTATCAGTGTGATGCCATAGCTGCTGTTCATGCTAATAAGAAGATCACCGAGGTTTTCAGCATTCTTCCTGTCGAGCGATCCGGTGGGTTCATCTGCAAGCAGAATTGAAGGTTTATTGACGAGAGCCCTTACGAGAGTTGCCCTCTGTGCCTCGCCTCCGGAAATCTGATATGGGTATTTATCTGCAATACCCGATATACCGGTTCTTTCCATCATTTTAACCGATTCATCGACCTTCTGCCTGTATTCAGTTTCTGTAGTTTTTGATGCGAGCAGCGGAAGAAGAATGTTTTCCTTTACTGTAAGATATGGCAATAGCAGATGATCCTGGAAGACAAATCCGATATTCTTATTCCTGTAATGTGCCGAATTTTCCTGATCATATTCAAGTACCCGTTCGCCCCTGAAAGTGATTTCCCCGCTGTCGGGCCTGTCGAGTAAACCGATAATGTTCAGAAGGGTGGTCTTCCCTGATCCCGAAGGACCGGAAATTGAAACCGAATCGCCCTCATTTACTGCGAAGTCAAGATCACTCAATACAATTCCCCTCTGTTGAAATGATTTGGAAATCTTATTTACACGGAGCATTATTAATTGTTTTATTGTAAACTTCTGATAGACCGGCCGACATCCGGTCGAGCGAAAGTTCCTGCCGGACCATTTTTCTGCCTTTTTCCCCGAGGTTGGAAATCATTATTTTATCTTTCAAAAGCTTATGAAGGGTCGAAGCAAGTTCAGTTACCGTATCAGGGGAATAAATAACCCCGCCTCCGGTTCTTTCAACTATTTCCGGAAATGCACCCGTGGAAGGCTGAACCACAGGAATGCCAGCCGCATTTGCTTCCAGAAGATACAATCCATATCCGTCATATTTGCGGACAGGAACACTTATAACATCAACATCATTAAAGAATTCCATTTTCTTTTCTCCCTGGAACTCAGGATAGATCTTAACAGATTTCTCAAGCTTATTTTCTCTTATTTTTTTAATCTGTGCTGAAATGAATGATTTGTCAGTGCCTGTAAATCCGCCACAGACCTTGAGAGTCAGTCCGGGGATGAGATCCTGCATTTTCATCTCAATGAAAGCATCCACAAGCTTGTCAAATCCATTATAGTTGTTTATACGGCTGAAAAAGCCAATGGCTGACGGTTCCCGATCCTGCCTTGTAACAGCCTCTTTTTCGGGATCGAATCCAAGAGGAACAACCATGACATTATCACACTTCAGCCTTGTTTTATTCCTGAAAAGTTCTTTATAATAGTTGCTCGGGGTCACAAAGATATCGACATATCCAGCCTCCCTGCCGATCATTTCCCACGCCCTTGAGCGGAATGGTTCTGCCATGTCGTCGATCCAGTCATCTTCATTCAGGAGGGAGCATACAACTTTTACGTCCATTCTTTTCTTGAGCTGTCTGGCGATTCCCAGGATAAGAGCATTTGACAGGTGAATGATATCAGGCTTACCATCCTTAATCAGATATTTCACGAGCCTGTCCACTTCTGCCTTCCTGAATGCATTATCTCCCTCTATCATGCTGATAGTAAGTTCTTCGAATCCTTCGGTGCTTGTCGTTCCCGCCTGCTTTGCCGCAAACTTCAGAAATAACCCGGAATCGAGGAATTTATCAAAGAAAGCGGGCATATTCCGGAGGAATCCGACTTTTTCCCTCAGGAACATGGAGATCGCACCGAAAAATACATTTTTATCGAAACCGCTCTCCTTCAGTGTGGTTTTGTCGGGAGGAAGGTAGAGGGGTATTGCAGTTGCCTTAATCCCCGGGACTTTCCGGATAGCCCTCACATAAAGCATGTCGCGGTAACAGTTCCCGCAATAAAATGAACCTCCCGATCCGGTAATCAAGTATACTATTTTCATATTAGAACTTAATCATCTCAGTAACTCTTTGCAAATTGCCCCTAAATCCCCTAAAGGGGACTTTTGCTTAGCCCCCTTTAGGGGGTTGGGGGCTTCTACTTTTTTCCAAATGCCAATAACCTCCCGTCTTCCGTCAGGAAGTAAAACCTGTCCTTTGTCACGGCCGGAGAGCTGCTTACCGGAGCCCCTGCATTGAAGCTCCATAGCTTCTTTCCGTCCTGGAGGTTCAACATGTAAATATACCCGTCGAAGCTCCCGAAGATCACTTTTGAAGGTGTGATGACTGCTGAACCTGTTATCCTTCCGTTGGTCCTGAATTTCCAGTTGAGCTTACCGGTAATTAAATCGTAGCTGTATATGTATTTGTCTTCATTCCCGATAATGACAGAATTCCTGCCTATTGCAGGGATTGCAACCACCGATCCCGATGTTTCAGATGCCGGTATTTCCCAGGCGAGCTTTCCGGTTAGCAGGTCGAGGCAGTAAAAATTGCCGTCATAATCCCCGAAGCAGGCTTTACCGCCCGACAGGGCGGGAGAGGAGGCAATATAAGTACCTATCTGGATAGTGTCCTTTTCCCTTCCGGAATATGCATCCGCTACTCTTATAAATCCATCGCATCCACCGAATATGATATTGTTATTTGAAACGGCAGGTGTTCCATTAACATAGTTTTGTGTCTCGAGTTTCCACTGAAGTCTGCCTGTAAGAGGATCAACAGAATGAAGAAAATAATCATAACTGCCGATAACTATCCCAGATCTCTTTCCGGTGGACCATGAATTTGCCGAACCGGCTATCTGGCTATCTGTTTTGTATTTCCAGACTGGTTTACCCGTAGACTTGTTTATTGCATGAAGGGTACCATCGTTGAAGCCTATTATCAACATGTTGCCTGAAACCAGGGGAGGGGCTTCTGCCGCCACACCGCCTTCGTATTGCCATTTTATCTTTCCATCTGTTCCGGCTGCTATCACAGATCCTTTATCATTGCCAAAAAATATCATTCCTCCGCTTACAACGGGTGATGATTTAGTCCTGTTCGTTGTGGAAAGGCTCCAGATAAGGGAAGGTGATGAAGGCATTTCAAGATTTGTGTTCCCGGTCAGGTCGGGCCTGCCCCTGAAAACCGGCCACTCCTGATCAGCTGTTTGTGAGTATCCGGTTGATGATGTAGCCAGCAGGACCAAAACAATTATGAAGTATCTGGTCATTTGTCTTAAATACTGTTTAAATGTCCAAGTGCACCTGTGGGACATATGTTTATGCATTTTTCAGCCACAGATCCGGAAATATTAACAAATTCCTCAGTCAGAGGTTCAGAGATAATTGAAATAAACCCCCTGTTAATAAAACAGAGAGACGGTTCTTCTTTGCTGTCTTCGGAAACCCTTACACAAAGTCCGCACTTTATACATTTGGCATTTTCAAAAATCAGGCCGGTTTCATGATTTATTTTTTTTGCAATAGGAGCATTCACGAATTTCCCCTTCGGATCCTTCAGTTCAAATTTCCCGGCAAGGTCTCTTAACCTGCAGTCATCAGAAGCCCTGCAATCGCAATGCATACAGCTTTCTGCTTCAGATGAAGCCATTGCAAAACTGGTAATTTCCCTGTTCCGGGTGATATTCTCTTTGCACTCCTTAAGCCATTCCTTCTGTTCACTGTCACTAAGCACTCCGATCCTCGATGTAAATCTTTTACGCACATCAGTTTCAGAATAATATTGAGATATCTTATCCTTGTTCGCGGCAGGAAAGTTCCGGGTGATAAATATTCTAATATTTCTGATGGATACAGGAGTATCAATCTTTTTCCTGCGGCAGGCATTTTCACAAAAAGCCTTGCAGGTGATGCAATAAAGTTCCCCTCCATTAATTTCGGACCTGATAAGCTCTGCCGCATCCTCATGACTTCCATCTATCAGCAG
>DAIUKI010000217.1:0-5321 GCA_036848255.1 Bacteroidales bacterium
CTTTACCCCCGGATAATCAGTTGTTACATTGAACGAACCGATCTCCTTGCCATAAACCATCAGCTGAAGAGCTGTTTCCTTCATTCCTGTGAACCATGACGGCGGTTCAATACGGTCGATCTTCTGGGCTGCTGCAAAACTGCTGAAAGCCGTTATCACCATTATTATTGCCGGAAAACTGAGGATTTTTTTCATGGTAAAAAATTTTCGATTCTATTGCTGCAAATCTAATTTAATTTGAGGCAACACTGTTAAACGAATCGGAAAATCCTACTGGACCAGGGTAAACTTAAGGCTGAATCCAAAGTTGGTGTTTGATGTCGGGAAGGTATTTGCGACAAAGGGATTGTTCATTGTATGATCAGCAAAGATCTGGAGATTGAACCTGTCGCTCAGGACATAATCGGCTGTTGCCCCGACAGTGAACACTTTTATCCCTGCAACAGGCTGATTTACATCCTCTATAAGCTTCCTTGCAACAGTTTTATTATCCCTCATTGAAAGATCAAGTTTTAAATTCAGGTCACTTTTCAGCAATTTCTGGACGCCGCCGGTCCTCACAGTGATCTGGACGTCATCAAACCTGTAACCTGCGCCCACGACAAGCTCATTGATACGGTTGTCGGTAATCTGGTTCCCGGTCAGGTTGAGTGAGATGGTCCGCGATTTTCTCCATTCGAATCTTGATGTAAGGTTGCTTTTCCAGTTCATGTCCACATTTATCATGGGACTGAATTGCTCGCTGACAGTCACAGTATTTATTTCGTACTGCTGGATAAAGTTTTTCTGCAGGTCCCTTATATTATTCACACCATTGCCGTCAACGAAATAATTGAGGTTTGTTGTGTATGATCCTATCTGGTAAACACTGCGGTACTGGTGGGTGATATTAATCGACCGGAACAGACTTTTTACAAATTCAAACTTTGAAAAGCCGTCGAAAGTAATCCTCCAGTTTGGCATCATCCTGAATGCCGAAGGGAAAGTTGCAAGTTCGACCTTATTCGGGTCAGTTTTTGTGTAAGCAGCAAAAAAAGCCGGAATAAGAACCTCGCGTGAGGTTCTCCCATACCCGCTCTTAAATTCACCCTCAAGGGGCTGACCGGTTTCAGGATCTGAATCGGGATCGTACCCGGGGTCAAGCGACTGCCTTGCTTCAGCTCTTCTTCCTGATATTATGGCGGCATTTTTCTTGAAATTCTCAAAAGAGGCTGAGATATAGTTATTCTTCTTCGAGACTTTTTCGAAAGCGGTACCCCACGAAATTATTGAGATTGAGAAGGTTCCTGTAATTACCCTGTTCCGGGTGCTGTCGGGGAAATTGCCGTTGTAATCAGCTGTGTAATATGAGATTTCATTTTCAAGGAATCTTCTGTCAGCGTTCAGGTCGATTTTCAGGCCCGGGAAAGGCTCCACAACACTTCTGAGAGAGAGGTCCCTTCTGTTGTTGTATAATGCCGGGGTGTTAAGCAGAGTGTCTGTCGTGAGCCATCTGTTCGTGACCGCTTTCTGGAAGAAGTTCCTGTTGCTGTAACCAAGAATGAACGGAAGACCCGGGGCCGAAACATTGTTGTTTTTTGACATCCCCATGAATTTTGCTTCAGGGAGGAATCCTGGCAAAAACTGCCCCTGCGATGAAGTATATGTCATGCTTACCGACCTCACTCCCATTATTGCACGAAGCATATATTCACCTGTTACAGTCAGAGGATTACGTTTTTTTGGTATCCTTCCCTCTATGGTTACCTGGGTACCCTCAGCTGCCTCAGCCGATGTGAAATTAATCCTGTTCTCGCTTATTATATCTATTTTCCCCTTAAGCTCAGTGCCGTCCTTTTTAACGATCATGACCTTTACATCCTTTGTTTTCAGGTTATGGACCAGCGGCCTCATGACATCCACCCTGAAATTGACATTGTTCCTTGTGAATGTTTCGGTCTTGTACTCCGTTTGCATCCTCTGAACAGCTCCGGGCCGGGTATTATTCTCGACATTTTTAAGGAATTTGGACTTGCCGTAAAGGGTTGTAAGATTAGCTGTCCCGGATAATGTGAGCTCGGTGTGGTTCTTGATCGTGTTCCCGAGATTGATGTTCATCGAATCGGGATACAAGGCGCCTGCCAGCCATGAATAATCCCCTCCCAGCCGGGCATTTGCAGTGATCCACGAAAGAAGGGGAAGCTTGTTCACGGGTATATTGTATGTTACATTGTAATAGTGATTGTAGGAAGTGGTCCTCCCGAGCTGTTTCAGATTCGTCATCACCGAATCGCGCCAGTTTTCATAATCACTCTGGTACCGTTTGCGGTCGGCAGCTCCCTCCGGTTCATCAATTCTGGCAATATTTGTTGAAGTAAAATCAATTTTCAAATTCCGGGTAAGGTCATACTTAATGTCAAACATTCTTGTCCACTCGAAGTCCTTCCTGAAGGTGGGGGATATCAGAAGGCCCGGATTATTTATATTTCTGGTTTTAAGCTCATTATAATACCGGGCAAGGTCCGTCCTGAAAGAAATGCTTTTAGGGAAAGGATAGAAATTGAAGTCTTTTATTATTCTGAAAATCGGGGAATTAAGGAATTTGACATTCTTGAAAGGAGTGATGTTTTTGGGATTGGCTTCATAATTATAATTTATACCTCCCTTATAGTTCCTTTCCAGGTCTATCTCCGTTTTTGTATTGCTCCGGTAGGTTTCGTTGAAGGTATAGTTGACGCTAAAGTTCGCAAGATCCCACGCCTGTGCCTTTTCTCCTCTCCTGGTGATACCAGCATTATTTATTGATATTGTTTTACGTCTCGCGTAATCCTCTGAGATCGCTCTGATCGAGTCTCTTGATTGCTTGTCAGGAGCCTCTTCAAGTGCATCCTTCAGGGTGATGTCGGGATCAAGCGGATTATACTGCGGCTTAACCCGTGTCTCCGAATATCCCACATATACCGGAAGCCGCACGCCTGCCTCCTCGGGGAAGAATTTTCCAAGCTCCATTGTCGATGATAAGTCATACTTAAGAACTTCTTCCTTGCTTCTCTCATTCACTTTCTTGTCGATACTTCCCCATCCCGGAGTGCTTGCCTGTCCCACCAGATCGATGGTTCCCAGGTCAGCCAGACGGGCCTGCAGGTGGGCATTTGCCGCCCAGCCGCCGTTTTCAATGAAATCGCTGAGCCTTAATTCATTTACCCAGACTTCAGCGGCTTTTGATTCTCCATTGTCAGAATTGGGATTTCTTGTCTTTATAGGATTCCTTATCCCGACCATTATCACTTTCACATTGCTCAGATTCGGATTTCCGCATACATAAACCCTGTTTGAATCATCCCTGAAGGCAAAGACATCAGAAATGCTCAGTGGCGATCCGGGTGCCTGAAGCTGCCTGTTACGCTCCTTTTTAGCCTCCTGAAGCACCGACAGGTCAATGTTGAACCTGTTTGTTTCAGGCCATACAATTGCCCTGTCCTCCTCCGAATCGTTGTCATATTTGTCGCTTGGGGGTGTCAGCTTTAACGGGATCTCATACTCATAGAAGTTTGATTTGTAGTCCGAACCGATCCTTACGAAAGCAGTGATCTCATTATTATAAAGAGGCTGGCCAATCAGCGCCTCTGCATGGACCTCCATCCTGAGCCTGCGGTACTGACGAATATCGAGGTTAACATTCCTGTAGGCTGCACGGGCATCACCGTCGGCAAGGTCCTCCACCTTCAGAACCATCGATTGTTCATCAAGCTGCCGCAGCTGGGGATTCTGGGGATCAACCACCCTGTCAAATCCCGGGGGAAGAACATAATTGACCGGCTGTTTGCCTGCATTGTCCTCAATGCTCACGGAGCTTATTTCGAATGTACCGTCTTCAGGCTCGGGAACATTTATTCTTTCTCCGCCCTCCATAAATGTGATATTGTATTTTCTCCATTCAGCCCTTACAAGGTTAAGCTCTGCCAGGCGCATAATGACAGGGTCGTTGAAATTCCTGAGGAACATCCTCATGAAGCGGATTGATTTGAAATCACTTATCATACCGACTCTCCTCTGATAATCGGTTACCGGTATCTTGAACTGATACCATTTTACCTTCGACTCAGTTCCGTTTGCAAGCTTTACCGTTGGTTCAATAACATCGACTATATAGTTCGATCCAACCTCCATGTTCCCGGGTCTGAGGTTGACCCTGTACTGGTAATAGCTTTCAGTTTCACTCAGCGTATTATCACGATTGATGTCCTCCATATCGGGAAGGGTCGATCCTGATGTAGGGTAAGATTCTGTTGACATTTCAGAAGTCGGTGAGTTGCCGTCCTGCCCGTTGTATCTCTTGTAACGGTCGAGTATTCCAACCTGGTTCAAATCATATTCAGATCCCCTGAAATAGCGAAAATCATCATTCGAAGGATCCTTGAGAATGTCCGTGTATACTTCAGGAGTTGTGATAGCCTCCGATCTTTGAAGATATTCGATAAAAAAAGCCTGCTCATCCTGGTCCCTCAGTCCGTCAAGACCCACATCCTGGTATGTTCTCGATTCGGAACTGTTATCGAATGCATGCACTACCGACTGGACCGTGGGAACCCTACCCCATGAAGTTGAATCGATATTCTGAAGATCGGGGGAGCCGGGCAATCCATTTTCAAAACTTTTGCGCGAGTCCCGCAAAATGTCTTCCGAAATATTTCCAAGGTTAAAGTAGAGGTCGCCCCCCTGATGGGCCGGATCCTCAACGAACGGATCCATTAGCCAGAATTCAATATACTGTATATTGGCCGTTTCAAAATCGCTTGTAAGGACCTCCCTCATTATCCCTCCCCACCGCGACTGAGGATCATTGAGCCCTCCGTTTGAATTCATCCCGCGCGAGTACGAACCCGGATCAGTGTCAAAATTATAAGGCCCCTTTTCTTCCGGATAGTATGCGACGTTAAGTATTGAGATCGTGGTTGGGATACCGCTTGTACTCTCCCTGTTCGGGAAAATCTCATTTTCATAGATCTCCCTTACAAAATGGCTCGATTGCGTTGCTGGATCCTGTTTGATGTGCGTTGGTGTCGAGGAACCGTTTCTAAGGAAAATAGGATCGATGACATACCATGCAATTTTTGCCCTGTTGTTTCCGCTGGCAAGGCTGTTGTTCAGCGTAGCTTCAGGAAAAAGCTGATCCTGGCCCTGCGGGATGCTTGAGATTGACCAGGCATTGAACGATTTGAGATCAAGGGGGATCTCACTCGATTCAAAATCGTCAATATAGGAGTTGCCTGCATTTGAAATTGCGCGTGAATGGCCAGGAATCAGCTCTGCAAATTCCCCGTTGAATGAGATGCTTGAGG
>DAIUKI010000218.1:0-3628 GCA_036848255.1 Bacteroidales bacterium
TCATCCCTCTTATATGTTGCACCAACCGGACAAACACTTACGCACATGGGTTTGTCGCAGTGGAAACATGGGCGGGGGAACCAGTATTTTGCAGTACTCTTATCATCCTGCAACAAATAGAGCTTTATCCATTCATGATCTTTGGGAAGCATATGACCTTCCTGACATGCATCAACACATTTCCTGGCATTTTTACATTTGGCAAGGTCAATAACCATTATGAATTTATGACCGGGAAGGCCGGTCTTTGCTTTTGCCTTTGATTCTTTTACACTCTTTTCTGTTGGTTTAATATCGTCCTTATCAACTTCAACCAGCTTGCCATCGGGCGATAAAAGCTTAATCATTTCACCCGATTTAGCTGTTTTCCCGGCAGTAATTGCTGCGGTACCACCAACTCCGGCAAGGGTCACAGCTCCGACTCCGGTACCCAGATTCTTAAGAAAATTCCGCCGGGATGACTTATCTAAATTTTGTTCCTTTTGTTTCATTTTTAAGCAGTGTGATTTTCCGGTTCGTGGTAACCTGAAAGCATACTTTTAAACAGGGAGGTTGGGCGGGCACCAAGAGTGCATGTATAAATATGTATTGCAAGAAATACAGATAGAAAAAATCCCATGGTGATATGGAGAATATCCGTGAGGATCATCCCGCTGATTCCGAAAAGCCGGCTTATGACCGTCTCCGGGAAAAGCAGTCCAAGACCCGAAAATATTAAAAGTGGAAGCGCAACATACATAGCCAGCACATATGACAATTTCTGCAATGGATTGAATTTTTGGTCAAGACTCACCGGAAAGGGATGCTTTTCTCCCTTAAACATTCCCCATGAATAATACCTTAATTGTTTTCCCAGGTTATCAAGAAAATTTTTTCTTTCAATTCTGTAATATCTGCCATTTTTGGAAATGATATTACCCAATACGAAAAAGATGTAGTTTATTGTAAGAAGTACTGCGGCAATATTATGCCATTTTACCGCTTTGGCAAATCCGACTACCAGTAAATATTCCTTCTGATCGGTATATTGCATACTGATTCCTGTAACTATCAGCACAATCACAAGGAGAGCATTAATGAAATGCCATAACCTGACCCATATCGGATATAAGTACATTTTCCTGGTTTTATTTTGATTTCCCTGTAAGCCTGAAATAAATATGAATACTTATAATTACGATCACAACAGCAAATATTATGAGGCTCAGGATATTCAAATATTCATTTCTGTTTGCCCCGATCACATATGACTGGTTAAGTATAATTCCGTTAAAAAAACCATCCTTCCGCTGCTCTTTTGATTGAAATTTATAAAGCGATGACATCAGCATTGAGTTCTGGGAATGACATTCATTGCACCTTTTGACAGCCTTCTCCATTGGATTGATCAGGTGCGACACAAGGATAGTATCATTAATTTCTGAATGGCACTCGATGCACCTGACATTTTTAAAATGTGATTCCTGGTTAGGGAGCCATTCATGTTTCTGAAGAATATTGATTTCGTCCCTTTCGGTCAATAACTGGAACTGGTCAAAGTTTGAATGACACCTCAGGCATATATTATTATCATATAGTATTGTTTCTTTAAGGTTGGAACTATTCCTTACATTTATTTTATAATCGTGGGGCCCATGGCAATCCCAACACGTAAATCCCTCTTCTTCAAGTTTATAGTGCGTGCTTAGCTGATAGGAAGCTTCGATTTCCTCAAAATGAAACTGCGCAAATTTTTCATCACCACCATGACAGTCGATACAATTGTACATCTGCTCCATTCTTAGTTCTCCGGGATGGGGAAATTGAACATAGTCGGCAGAATGGCAGTCGGTACAACTGAAGCTTTTGTGATTTGATTCATAAAACTCACTCCTGTCAACGATCCTCTCCGAAAACATCATAGCCCTGACCTGCCGTCCGAGGTTTTCATTTGTGTATTCGTACCTGTTCTGGCCGTGACAAATGAAACAACGCTCGTTGTCCTCAAAAAATGGAGACTTGAAGGTTGTTGTATCGTTTGTTCCGGTATTTGCACCCTTTATGTCCAATCCGGATGCAAAACCAGGGCCGCCCGAAAAAACCAGCAGAAATATAAGAAGATATCTCACCGGAGCTGATGTCATTCACTAAATTTAAAAAATAATCAGAATCTCACAGTTATATTAAATCCGATAAGGAACTCACCATCAGCAAAATTGTTTGTATTGAAAACCAGGTTCCGCTGGTTGATAATATCTGAATAATTAGCGGCAAAAACCTGAAAAGTATGTGTTGCTGTTCCAATTTCCCATCCCAGTGACAGGTTTGGCTTTGGCTGTTCATCAAGATCCTGCTTCGTCAGAAGCTGATCATACTCAAATATTATGGAATGCGAGTCAGTTACGGAAAGCTTCCCTCCTGCCGATAATCCGAAATTCAGATTACTATACTTTAATTCGTTCGTATATTGTGGAACTGCATTGAAATAAATCACTGAGGGTGCAACCTGGAATGAAAATTTTTCACTGAATTTTCTGGCAAGAATGAGTTGTGTGAAATATGACAGCCTGTGAATATCCCTGTACCGTTCAACAGGTCCGAATGCCTCCTCCTTGCGCAGGTCAATAACCAGGTTGCCGTAATATGAAAGAGATACCGGCATTCTGTTATCTTCTGTCTGCTGAAGTATAAGGTACTTCCACTGTAAATCCTGAAGTTTATAGTCTTTCGTGGTTCCGGCTCCAAGCATCAGCCTGTCGGTTATCCCGAAATTCAGGCCAAGCCGGGTATTTGCTGCGCCATAGATCCCGAACAGGTTATGATAATTTTCAATCAGGCTGAAGCGGTGGTGGATCTGCAATTCAATGCCACCCTTCCAGGGGGTAGCCACGGTCTGGTTATCGATTAGCGTGCCTGTTCCGAAAGTGAACCTTACCGGCTTTGATTCCTCAACTGGCTTTGATTCCTCAACTGGCTTTGCTTCCTCCTGGGCTGGTAATGAAAGCATGAAGGCTGAAAAAAGCATTAACAAAAAAGTCTTTTTCATTTTATCTGGTTTAATAGGTTAATTAAGATCAGTTGTTCAGTGCTCCCTGTCCGATCCATAGAAGGACAAGCTGTTTTTCCGTATCCAGCGTGAAGGAATTATGGCTCCCTGCTACCATCTGTTTATAGAGTTTGCTGTTATCCGCAGGGGTGCTTACGTAACTGCCTCCCGTAAGTGATGCATAGGAAAAGCCGTCCCGGAGATCGGGATTCCTGGATCCTTTGTGACATGTTATGCAATTGCTTGTGAAAATCGGTTGGATCTGTGTCTGAAACAGCACCGGCTCATCGGGATCGACTGTTTCAATCTCATAGGTGTACTTCTCACAGGATGAAAACAACAGCATACCTGCCGGAATTATCAACGCCGCCACAATACTCAATGATAATCTGAATTTTATTTTCATTTTTCAGTTACTGTTAATAATTTCACAAAGATATCAGAGATTACTGATTAATAACATATTACATGGTTCAAATTTACCCCCTGAATCATGCTGTTTATCATACAGATAATTGATCTTTATCACTACCGATGGTGATATATACTTGTTGTCCAATACCAGTGTAAAGTTAAACCTATTATGATCATTTCGGATTTCGG
>DAIUKI010000218.1:3728-5313 GCA_036848255.1 Bacteroidales bacterium
TTTTTTAATCCGCAATCAAAAATCCGCATTCCGAAATTAGCATCGGCAAAGGTATCCTAAAACTTGTATACAGTGTCCTCTATGAGCTTATCTGCAATCCTTCTTCTTGCATCCTTCACATTGATACAGTTTACTTTCGAAAGGATCTCAATTGCATTTGCAAGCATCAGCAATGATTCATCGGATGCGGATGAGCAGACTGCGTCAGTTGCCGATTTTCTCACTTTATCCGAAGTGTCGAAAATATTCACGTCGAGGATATCCCTGTAAACCGGAACCGGACCATTTATTCCTTCGACCTTTTCAACCCTAAGGGCAAGCGATTCGGAGAGATATGTTTCTATCATCATTTCAGTGATATTGTTCATCACCTCCTGCTCATTGAGAAGAGCTTTGCCAAACTGTTTCATTGCTCCGTGCATGCATATAAGGATGACTTTTTTGAAGTTCCTTATGTATCGTCTTTTTTCCTGAAAGTAAGTTTCGTCCCCGGTTCTTCCGTTGCTTGTCTTATCCAGATCGTTATAAAGCTTTTCAGCTTCGCCGAACAGGTCGAAATCGCCCTTCATTGCCCTCTTCATTGCGGTATCAGATACAAGGAGCCTGTTTATCTCATTTGTTCCCTCGAATATCCTGTTTATTCTTGAATCGCGGTATCCTCTTTCAACATCCATTTCAGCCGAGTAGCCCATGCCTCCGTGTATTTGCACCGCTTCATCAGCGATAAAATCGAGCATTTCAGAACCAACCACCTTCAGGAGAGCAGCTTCCACTGCATAATGACTTATGGCATCGATCGCGGCCCTTTCCTTGTCGCCGCATTCCGATTTGTACTTTTCCATAAGTTCATCAATATCTCTGCTTACCCTGTAAACAGCTGACTCTGATGCGAAAAGGCGGATGACCTGTTCTGCAAGCTTGTGCTTTATTGCCCCGAAAGTTGAAATGAGGACGCCGAACTGTTTCCGTTCATTTGCATATTTCACCGAATCGTTGACCGCCTTTTTTGCAGCCCCTATTACGTTGGCGCCAAGCTTGATCCTGCCCATGTGAAGTATGCTAAGAGCTATCCTGAAACCTTCGCCTCTCTTCCCAAGAAGGTTCTCAACCGGTACTTTCACATCATTGAAATAGATCTGTGCGGTAGAAGATCCCTTTATACCCATCTTATGTTCATCGGGTCCGATCACCACACCGGGATAACTGCTTTCAATAATGAAGGCGCTCAAAACCCTGTCATTGTCTATCTTTGCAAACACGACCAGAGTGTCGGCGAAACCGGCATTTGTGATCCACATCTTCTGACCGTTAATAATATAGTGTTTACCATCTTCGGTTAGTCTGGCGTTTGTTTTTCCGGAATTTGCATCACTGCCGGCCCCGGGTTCAGTGAGGCAGTAAGCCCCGATCATCTCACCGGTGGCAAGCTTAGTGACATACCGTTGCCTCTGGTCTTCGTTTCCATAATACAATATCGGCAGTGTACCTATTCCACAATGGGCCATATATGCGACTGAAAACGAATAGCCAGCTCCCGTGGTTTCAGCAACAAGCATCTGGGTCACAAAATTCTGACCAAATCCGC
>DAIUKI010000219.1:0-5269 GCA_036848255.1 Bacteroidales bacterium
ATTAATATTTTCTTTTTGTCATCCAGCCTCCCTTTTTGGCCTCACCCCCTAAATCCCCCATCTGGGGGACTTGCGATTCAGTACTTAATTTCAAGCCCCACATTTGGGGGGTTGGGGGGTTTGGAAGAGGTTATTTCAGCTCATTTTCTATAAAAGCCCCCAGCTTCTTATACTTTACATAAAGATCATCGTATCTTCTGGCTCTTACAGGATCGGGGTTGTACTCTTTCTCAAATCCACCGCCCATTGCTTTCTGAGCTGTTTCAAAATCATTGTGGATTCCGGCCATTACCGAGGCTGCCATTGCAGAACCAAGGGCGCAGGTCTGTTCGGAACTTGCAACCTTGATCGGCATGTTCAAAACATCAGCGACAATCTGCATGACATACGGACTCTTCCTGGTGACACCTCCGATTGCAATTACGCCGTCAATCCGGACTCCCTCCGAAACAAACCGGTCATTTATCATCCTTGAACCAAAAGCAGTTGCTTCAACAAGTGATTTAAATATTCTTGGGGCATCGGAACCCAGCGAAAGTCCGGCTATTGCTCCTTTCAGTTCCTGGTTGGCATAAGGAGTGCGCCTCCCATTGAGCCAGTCAAGAGCCACAATAGCTGTTTCCTCATCTGACAGCAATTCTGCCTGTCTGCTTAACTCATTTATCATCCTGTCGGTTGTTTCAGTAAGGATCCTGTGTTTTGTCTGATTATCCAGCCATGTCATTCCCTGAATTATTTCTGTCACCGGCCACAAAAGCAGTTTCCCGAACCACGCATAAACATCGCCAAAGGCCGATTGTCCGGCTTCAAGCCCCAGCATTCCAGGAATTATAGATCCGTCGACCTGTCCGCAGATACCTGCGACGAGCTTATCGCCAACCTCATCCATTGGTGAAACGATCATATCGCAGGTGGAGGTTCCCATTACTTTTATAAGCTGATAAGGTTTAATTTCACCTCCGATCGCCCCCAGATGAGCATCAAAAGCCCCGGTTCCCACTTTTACACCTGCAGGAAGGCCAAGTCTGAGAGCCCATTCTTCTGACAGGATTCCGATGCTGACATCGCATGTAAATGTATCCGTGAATAACCGTTCCCTGAGTCCGGCAAGGATGGGATCGAGTCTTACGAGGAAGTTTTCGTCCGGAAGACCATTGAAATCTTCATGCCACATGGCTTTATGTCCTGCTGCACAACGGCTTCTTTTCAAACTCAGGGGATTAGTGTTCCCCGTCAGCAAAGCAGGTATCCAGTCGCAGTGTTCAACCCACGAAAAGGCATTACTTCTTACTTTTTCACTTGAGCGCATGACATGCAGAATCTTAGCCCAGAACCATTCTGAAGAGTAGACTCCGCCTTCAAATTTTGTATAGTCTGTCCCTCCCCACGTTTTTGCCAGTTCATTGATCTCGGCGGCCTCTTTCACTGCAGTATGATCCTTCCATAATACAAACATTGCGTTGGGATCTTCCTCAAATCCGGGAGTCAGAGAAAGCGGCACACCCTCCCTGTCGACGGCAACAGGTGTTGAACCTGTTGTATCAACCGTTATGCCGGCAATGTTGGCGGTCACTTCTCCGGGCAAATTCCGGAGAGCCCCCTTTACTGAATTCTCCATCCCTTCGATATAATCGAGAGGATGCTGACGGAAACGGTTAGCTGATGGATCGCAATAAAGTCCTTTCTTCCATCTGGGATATTCAAATACTGCAGTACCGACAGTTTCTCCGTTGTCCGTATCTACAACCACAGAACGGACCGAATCAGTACCATAGTCGATCCCGATAACATATTTTTTCATCTTAGTCTGTAATTTTATTTCACTTCTTTTTACCCTGTCCGTAATAAGCATTCTTCCCGTGCTTTCGCTTATAGTGCTTATCGAGGAGATTCTGATCAATCGGCTTATTATGATTTAAGAGCACTGTATAGAATGCCATTCTGGCAATCTCCTCAAGCGCAACTGCATTGTAAACAGCTTCTTCAGCATCCAGACCCCAGCAGAATGGCCCATGACAGTTTACCAAAGCAGAAGGTATTGCCAGCGGATCTGAAATGGTCAGCCTTTCAACGATAATTTTCCCCGTATTCAGCTCGTAATCCTTTTTGATCTCATTGCTCAGGAGTTTGCGTGTGCAGGGAACCTCACCATAGTAGTGGTCGGCGTGGGTTGTGCCGAAAGGGGGAATATCCTTCCCTGCCTGGGCCCATGCAGTGGCATAAGCTGAATGTGTATGAACCACCCCGCCAATAGAGGACCAGGTTTTATAGAGGAAAAGGTGCGTTGGAGCATCGGTGGAAGGCTTGAATTTTCCTTCAACCAGATTACCCTCCGGGTCTACAACAACCATATCTTCAGCTTTCATTGCCGAATAGCTAACACCCGACGGTTTGATAACAACAAGTCCGCTATTATGGTCCCTCCCGCTTGCATTGCCCCAGGTGTGTATAACAAGCCCATGCTTAACCAATTCCAGATTGGCCCGGAAAACAGTCTCCTTCAATTTCTCAAGCATAACTCTTCTAACTTTAAGTTCTCCAAACTCTAGTCACTCCAGGCACTTCTTCAATTGACATCCAGGCTGAAGTCAAATCCTTCTCTTTTATGGACCTCATAGCGCTCTTTATTAAATTTGTAATAGAAAGCTCCTTTCTTTGAGGTCTCTCTCTCTTTTTCATCCAGCTTCTCAAGGATATTCATTGACAATATTTTCTTCCTGAAATTCCGTTTGTCAATATTTCGCTGATAAATAGCCTCATATAGGTCCTGAAGCTGAACAAGCGTAAATTTCTCCGGCAAAAGAGCAAATCCTACGGGCTTGACCTTGACCTGCATCCGGAGTTCAGTCAGGGCCCTGTCAACCATATCCCTGTGATCGAAAATAAGGCGGGGTAAACGGGCAAGCGACTGCCACTGGGCCCCGTTCAGCTCTTTAAGTTTCCTGTCAATGTCTTGTATTTTAATAAGGGCACTATAGGTAGTTGAGATCACTCTTGCACCCGGATCCCTTTGGATATGGCCATAAGTAAATGATTGTTCCATATATACATCCCTTAGGCCCGTAAGCTGGAAAAGGATACGGCAGGCTGCCTCATAGAGGCTCTCTTTTTCCCTTACAAAGCCTCCTGCAAGCGACCATTTACCCCGGGCAGGTTCAAAGCTCCTCTTGATCAGGAGAAGCCTGATTTCCTTTTCGAGGATGTCATAGCCAAAAACTATGCAATCGACAGCAATCAGATGCCTTGGATGTCCTGAATAAAGCTTCATAAAAAGTATTCAGATGACGGACCTTTAAAACATTCAATCCCGGTATCAGGTCAGATCATACCGCCTGAAATATGATGATAAACCTCGTTCCACCTGATCTCCTTCTTAAATGATGTCAGATCGCATTTCTCATCGATCAGAAGATATTCGATCCCCATCATTCCGGACAGATCTTCAATATATTCAGCATTTATTGCCGTGCTGAAACCGGTGTGATGAGCCCCTCCTGCAAGGATCCAGGCTCCGGCCGCGGTCTTCAGGTCGGGCAATGGTTTCCACAGCACGCTTGCCACCGGGAGGTTGGGCATATCGGGACAATCGACGACCTCAACCTTATTGACTATTATTCTGAACCTGTTTCCCAGGTCGACCAGTGAAGCACAGACTGCCTTGCCTGTTGCAGATTTGAACACCAGCCTTGCCGGATCAGCCTTGCCGCCGATCGACAGGGGATGCACCTCAAGGTAAGGCTTGTCAGAAGCTATCGACGGGCACACTTCAAGCATATGTGCACCCAGGACCCTCATCCCTGCAGGATCGAGGTGATACGTATAATCTTCCATGAAAGAGGTTCCGCCCGGAAGTCTCGAGGACATAACCTTCATCGATCTGACAAGAGCAGCGGTTTTCCAGTCACCCTCGGCACCGAAACCATATCCTTTTTCCATAAGTCGCTGAACGGCAAGACCTGGTAATTGCTTCAAACCATGAAGATCTTCAAATGTCGTTGTAAACCCCTTGAAATTGCCGGCTTCCAGGAAACTTGTCATTCCGGCCTCAATCTTGGCTGCATCCCTGAGAGTCTCAGAAGTTTCAACATCCCTTGTCAGATTATAGGAAGCCTTGTACTCTTCAATCAGGTCATTAACCTGGCTATCCGTTGCAGAATTAACGGCAGCCACAAGGTCGCCGATCCCATAGCCGTAAACGGAGTATCCCATTTTCATCTGGGCGCTCACCTTATTGCCTTCTGTTACTGCAACATCGCGCATATTATCGCCAAAACGGGCAATCTTCATACTGCATGCATCATCGAATGCTGCAGCTGCCCTTGCCCATACAGATATCCGGTCGACTGACTCCGGATCCTCCCAGTGCCCTACAACCACCTTACGGTTCAGGCGCATCCTTGCACAAATGAATCCAAACTCGCGGTCGCCATGTGCCGATTGGTTAAGGTTCATGAAATCCATGTCAATGGTATCCCAGGGAATATCTCTATTCAGCTGGGTATGAAAATGCAGGAACGGTTTATTGAGTATGCCAAGTCCCCTGATCCACATTTTTGCAGGGGAGAATGTATGCATCCAGGTTATCAGTCCAATGCAATTCCTGTTGTTGTTTGCTTCAGAACAGAGCTCATGGATTGAATCGGGAGTTGTAAGAACTGGCTTGAAGATTACCCTGACAGGCATCTTCTGCGAATTATCGAGAGCTTCGGTAATTGCTTTTGAATCAGCAGCCACCTGAAGCAGTGTGTCGGGACCGTAAAGATGCTGGCTTCCGGTCACGAACCAGATCTCCTTGTTGTTTAAGTTGTACATAATTCTATGAGGTATAAAGGCGTTAAGGTGTTAAGGTGTGACGGCTCCGACGCTACGGTCGGGGTCTACGTTTCACTCCGACGTAACGGCGTAAAGGCTGTCTACCAGAAGTATGCATAAAATGCGATAATTACAGCAATAATAATACCTGAGAAGAACAGATCCCAGTTGTTGTAGCTGGCTCGCGTCAATGCCTTCTGTTCAGCAGATGCCGAACCAACATATAATCCCTTGATTGCCAAAGGATCAGCCTTAGTCGTAAAAGAGCTTATAAGGATCATCAGAACGATCACCACGAAGAAAAGGATTACCTCATAATTGTAGCCGTTCATTTTGAAGAAGACCGAATAAAGAGGTCCATCCTGGCTCATGCCGGTCCCAAAGATCTTGAATCCAAGTCTTGTCATTCCAAGGACGAATCCTATCAGAAGGCCGTAAAGCCCGGCTTTCGGAGTTG
>DAIUKI010000220.1:0-5240 GCA_036848255.1 Bacteroidales bacterium
TTTGTTTTGTCAGGTTTTTTCAAATGCAGAAAGATTTTAAATACCTTATTAACTTAAAAAGAATGATTATGAAGACAATGGAAAATCGCGGAAAACCGGCAAGCCTCAGATTATTAATGATCTTGCCTGTTATTGCAGCCTTATTGTATTTAGTCCCCTCATGCAGCCAGAATATTAAGACTGCAGAAGAAGGAACTGAAGTCGCTCCCCCTCCGCCACCACCAGTGGCTGAAACCAAATCAGATACTCCATATGTCGAGGTAGACGAAATGGCGGTCTTTAAAGGAGGCGATGCCGGTATTATGGAATATATAAAAGCTAACACAAGATATCCTGAACCCTCAAAGGTTAATGGTATTCAGGGTAAGGTAATAGTAAGATTCGCTGTGGAAAAGGAAGGGAGTATTGATAAGGTCTCAATCCTGAAAGGAGTTGATCCTGATCTCGATAAAGAGGCAATAAGAGTCGTCGCTTCACTTCCTGCCTTTGAAAAACCAGCCATCAAGGATGGCAAAGAGGTGGCAGTCTGGTATGTTCTCCCGATAACCTTTGCTTTGAAATAGTTATTGATTGTGATATTTGTTTGTTTTTTCTAAACAGATCCCTAAAATTCGGATCTGTTTTTTTTATTAAGTTCTTTATTACATTGTTCATCTGCTTACCTCTGCGAGACCTCTGAGCAAATCTGCGTGAAATTCTTAAAAACCCTGCGGGCAATTTTTAGTTCTCGCTGAGTTTCGCAGAAGTCAATAAATAAAACAATAATTCAATAAATTTGCAGAGCTTAAACTTAAACATGATGACACTAAAGGAGCGGATAGATTCCTTTTCCGAATTGGGTCAGATACTAAGAGATTCCCTGGATGGGATAAATCCCAGGTATTCATCCCAGCTCGAAAAGTTTATCACCAGTCAGCATCTTAAAAACGGCTGGTTTACTCCGGAAAATGTCAGGATGTCAATAAAAGCGAATGCCGGGGTGTTGACATATGAGAATCTCACAGACTGGACCAGCCGGTATCCTGCCCTCGGTTCGTCTGCAGATTCTATGAATATCGGAGTTGTAATGGCAGGAAATATCCCGCTTGTGGGCTTCCATGATTTCCTTTCCGTGCTTATAACCGGGAACAGGATAACGGCAAAGACCAGCTCCAGGGATCCTGATCTTATCGTATTCATCAGCAATATTTTATGTGATATAAATCCGGGATTCAGAAAAAAAATCAATTTCACCGACGGATTGCTTGCAGGATTTGATGCCGTCATTGCAACCGGAAGTGACAACAGTTCAAGATACTTTGAATATTATTTCGGCAGGTACCCGCATATCATCAGGAAGAACAGGAACAGTATCGCCATAATTGACGGCAGCGAAACCAATGAAGAACTTTCAAGGCTTGGATCGGATGTTTTTTCATATTTCGGACTTGGATGCAGGAGCGTGTCAAAGATATTTCTGCCGGAAGGATATGAACCTGCAGAGCTTAAAATCAGCTGGGCAGAATACAACCATGTTATTTATCATAATAAATACGCCAACAACTACGATTACAACAAGGCGATATTCATCGTAAACAAGAATGAATTCACAGATACCGGGTTTCTGCTTCTCAGAAGATGTTCAGGCATATCATCACCTGTTGCTGTTCTCCATTTTGAATACTACGACACAATAAATAACGTTTACCTTGAAATTGAAAAGATGAAGACAAAAATACAGTGTATTATCGGCAGAAATGAAATTCCCTATGGAGGAGCGCAGTGGCCACATCTGTGGGATTATGCTGACGGAACAGATACTGTAGACTTTCTTCTAAAAAAAAAATGAGCTGGAATATCGTAAAATAAAAAATACTATATTGCACCCGTCGAATTATTAGAGATATGGTTTATAAATTCGTAGTGTTATCAGATGAAGATGAGTCGTTTGTGAGGGAATTTGAGTTCCTTGACTCACAGTCATTGATGGATTTTCACAACATAATTCAGGATGAGCTTGAATATGACAAATCCCAGATGGCATCTTTTTACCTTGCAACAGACAATTGGGAGAAGGAAGAAGAGTTTACCCTTTTTGACATGGGTACGGGTTCATCTACTATGGAAACTGCTGTGCTTGAGGAAATAATCTTCCGGAAAAACCAGAAATTGCTTTATGTTTTCGACTTTTTCAACGACAGGGCCCTCTTTGTGGAATATACAGGTGAAACTACAGAAATAGAGGACCGCGAGTATCCTATCTGCACAAATTCAAAAGGCATTCCCCCGAAGCAGGTAGTCTTTGGAACCGGTTCGCGAAAATTATACAACAATATCGTCGTTTCAGATGATGATGAAGACGAAGATGAACCAGAAGTAGATGATCTTTTTCTTAACGGGGAGGATGAAGAATCTCTGCCGCCCGATTTTGAAAATTCGGAAGCTCTTGCAGAGGAAGATGAATAGTCTTCACCCTGAAGCATTCAATGAAAAATTTTCTGATAATTATACTGGGCCCGACAGGCGTCGGGAAAAGTGATATTGCTGTTGAAATAGCCCTTCATTTTAATACAGAGATCATTTCTGCTGATTCGCGACAGTTCTACAGGGAAATGACAATAGGGACCGCTGTTCCCACTGAAGATCAACTGAACAGAGTAAAGCATCATTTCATCAGGTTCATTTCAGTAAAAGATTACTATAGCTCAAGCCTCTATGAAAGGGCAGTTATTGACCTTCTTCCTTCATTATTCAACTGTGGCCGTTTCGTTGTTATGGCAGGAGGTTCCGGTATGTACATCGATGCCGTCTGCAAGGGCATTGACGATATTCCCGATATTGATCCGCTGGTCAGGGAGAAATATAATGAAAAATACAGGAAGGAAGGAATTGAGGTTTTGAGGGCGGATCTAAAATTACTGGATCCGGATTATTATGCCAGGGTTGACCTGAGGAATCCTAAAAGGATAATCAGAGCTCTTGAAATATTTGAAAGTACAGGCAGGAAGTACTCCGAATTCCTTACAAAAAAAAGCGCCGTCAGGGATTTCGGGATCATAAAAATAGGGCTTGAAAGAGAGAGGTCCGGCCTCTATAAAAGGATCGATGCAAGAGTTGACGGGATGATTGCGAATGGTCTGGAAAATGAGGCCCGGGAACTGTTTGAGCTCAGGGCCCTTAATCCGTTGAAAAGCGTGGGTTACAGAGAACTGTTCGATTTTTTTGAAGGAAAAACGACAAGGGAAAAGGCAGTTGAGCTAATTAAAAGGAACAGCCGTCGATATGCCAAAAGACAGATGACCTGGTGGAGCCGTGATAAAGAGATCGTGTGGTTCAGGCCGGAGGAGGTTCAGGAAATCATTGGGTATATTAACGGGAAGACCTCTGAGTTGGGTTAGTTTTAGAATGGGCACCCCCTTTTAATTTCCCCCAAGGGGGGAAAAATGCACCAGATGTACTGAGTATTTTCTCCCCCCTGGGGGAGATCCCGCGTTAGCGGGAGAGGGGGTTACAGTTCTATCAACTAAGCATCTTTAGTTTCCGGATTGTCCCTTCCGGATCTGTTGAATTAAACACCGAATTTCCGGCCACAAGAACATTAACTCCGGTTTCAACAAGCCTGGCAGCATTTGTCGTATCTATGCCACCATCAACTTCGATAAGAATATCATAGCCACCCTTGTCAATCATTTTTCGCAGATCCGAAATCTTCCTATAGCTTTCATGAATGAAAGACTGCCCGCCGAAACCAGGATTTACGGTCATTATCAGGACCATATCTATAAAAGGAAGCGTATTTTCGAGAAGTAAAACAGGGGTATGCGGATTAATAGCCACACCTGCCTTCATACCCAGTTTCCGGATTTCAGTTACGGTTCTCTGAAGATGTGCAGTGGCCTCATACTGAACCGTCAGAATATCCGCCCCGGCATCATGGAAACGTGCCAGGTACCGGTCGGGATCAATTATCATTAAATGGACATCCAGCGGTTTTGAGGCGATTTTCTTCACATGTTCCACAACAGGCAACCCAAAAGAGATATTTGGTACAAACAATCCATCCATTATGTCGCAATGAATCCAGTCGGCCAGGCTTTTGTTCACCATTTCCACATCTCTTCCAAGATTCAGAAAATCAGCGGCTAATAATGAAGGAGAGACAAGATGGTTCATGTCAGGCAGTTTTAGGTAAATATATGAACAATTTTTTAACCCAGGTAAGTCTTCAGGATTTTGCACCTGGTCGTAAACTGGATCCGCTTTATCGCTTTTTCCTTTATCTGGCGCACCCGTTCCCGGGTAAGATTCAGCTCCTCTCCTATCTCCTCAAGTGTAAATGGATGCTTCATACCGAGTCCGAAATAGAGTTTCAGTACCTTAGCCTCCCTGGGGGAAAGCGAGGTTAATGCACGTTCAATTTCCCAGGCGAGCGATTCATTTATAAGGTTCTTGTCGGGGCTGGGTGTATCAGGATTCTGCATCAAATCGTACATGTTGTTCTCCTCGTCGGAGCTTATCGGTGCATCCATGCTTATGGTCCTGCCGTTTGTTTTGAGCGATTCCTTTACATCATCAGGGATCATTTCAAGCATTTCGGCAATCTCCTGTGATGAAGGTTCACGTTCAAATTCCTGTTCAAGCCTTGCAAAAGCCCTGTTTATCCTGTTAATTGAGCCGATCTTATTAACAGGAAGCCTTACAATTCTTGCCTGTTCAGCCAATGATTGCAGAATTGCCTGGCGGATCCACCAGACTGCATATGAAATGAATTTGAATCCCCTTGTCTCATCAAATCGCTGGGCTGCCTTCATCAGCCCCAGGTTGCCTTCGTTAATAAGATCGGGCAGTCCCATTCCCTGGTTCTGGTACTGTTTTGCCACAGATACAACAAAGCGGAGGTTGGCCTTAACAAGCTTTCCGAGTGCTTCAGAATCTCCTGCTTTGATTTTCCTGGCGAGAATGACTTCATCCTCCGGAGAAATAAGGTCCACTCTTCCTATTTCCTGAAGATATTTGTCCAGGGAGGGGGTATCACGGTTAGTAACCTGTTTGGTTATCTTTAACTGTCGCATTTACAGGTTATAGTAGGTTGGTTACTCAAACAGAGGACCTCAGGTACAATGTTAACAAAAAAAAACGGGTGAAAGCCACATTAATTAAAAATATTTTTGTAAAGTCATTGTTTTGGACTAACTTGCACCGGATATTTGCTGCTTTTGAATATCAGGTTATTATTTAAATTCTAATTTTTCCCAAGCTTT
>DAIUKI010000221.1:0-5233 GCA_036848255.1 Bacteroidales bacterium
CTTTGTGCAATAAACAAGCCGATAATGCTTGAGTCGATGGATTTTCCGGAACCGGTAATCGGCGTGGCCGTTGAGCCCAAGACACAGGCTGATGTTGACAAGCTGTCGATTGCACTGAACAAGCTTGCCGAAGAGGATCCCACCTTCCAGGTCAGGATTGATCCCGACAGCGGACAGACAATCATAAACGGGATGGGAGAATTGCATCTCGAAATTCTTATCGACCGTTTAAAACGTGAATTCAAAGTAGAGTGTAACCAGGGTGTTCCCCAGGTAGCCTATAAGGAGGCAATTACAACAGCCATTGAATTCCGGGAAGTATTTAAAAAGCAGACAGGAGGCAGAGGAAAATTTGCCGATATATATGCCACTCTGATGCCGGCAGAAAACAGTGTCAAGGGCCTCGAATTCGTAAACGAGGTCAAGGGTGGGAATATTCCCAAAGAGTTTATCCCGTCAGTTGAAAAAGGATTCCGCGAGGCAATGACGAACGGACCACTGGCAGGGTTTCCTCTTGAAAATCTTAAAGTAGTACTCAGAGACGGTTCGTACCATCCGGTCGATTCCGATGCCCTATCTTTTGAAATTGCTGCAAAACAGGCATTCAGGAAATATGCTTCGAAATGCAATCCTGTGATCCTTGAGCCGATAATGTCGACAGAGGTTGTCACCCCTGAAGAGTACGTCGGCGATGTCATCAGCGATTTTAACAGGAGAAGAGGCAGGGTGGAAGGTATGGAATCGAAAGCAGGTTCAAGGGTTGTTAAGGCAAAAGTACCTCTGGCCGAAAAGTTCGGTTATGTTACTGTACTAAGGACCCTTACCTCAGGAAGAGCAACCTCCACAATGGAGTTTTCCCATTATGAAGAGGTGCCTGCAGAAATAGCAAACAGAATTGTAGAAATTACAAAAGGAAAAATTCTTTAAAGAAATGAGTCAGAAAATTCGAATCAAACTGAAATCTTATGATCACAATCTCGTGGATAAATCTGCTGAGAAGATCGTAAAAACAGTAAAGTCAACCGGTGCAGTTGTAAGCGGGCCCATTCCGCTTCCGACACATAAGAAGATCTATACGGTTCTTCGTTCCCCATTCGTGAATAAGAAGGCAAGGGAACAATTTCAGCTTTCATCCTATAAAAGGCTTCTTGACATTTACAGTTCAACGCCAAAAACGATTGATGCCCTGATGAAGCTTGAACTACCGAGCGGGGTTGAAGTAGAAATAAAAGTGTGAAACCAGTAAAGCAATAAAGAAATGCAGGGATTAATTGGAAAAAAGGTTGGAATGACCTCCGTTTTCGACGAAGACGGAAAGAACGTTCCTTGTACTGTACTCCAGGCTGGCCCGTGTGTTGTTACACAGGTCAAGACAAAGGAGAAGGACGGATATTTCGCAGTACAGCTTGGTTTCGATGAGAAAAAGGAAAAACATACCACAAAGGCCGAATTGGGTCACTTTAAGAAAGTAAATACCACACCCAAGAGAAAACTCATTGAATTCACCGGATTTGCCGAGGGACAGGTAAAAGAGGGCGAAGTGCTTACCGCTGAGCTTTTCAGACCCGATAACTGGGTTGATGTGCGCGGATGGTCAAAGGGCAAGGGATTTCAGGGTGTCGTCAGACGTCACAATTTCGCAGGCGTCGGCGGGCAGACACATGGGCAGCACAACAGGGGAAGGGCACCAGGTTCACTGGGCGCTTCATCGTTCCCGTCAAGGGTATTGCCCGGAATGAGAATGGCAGGCCATATGGGAGTGCAGAAAGTAATGTCGATAAGCATGAAGGTGGTGAAACTCATGACAGAGAGCAATTTAATTTTAGTGAAGGGATCAGTTCCCGGACCGAAAGGTGGATACGTAATAATTACAAAATAATGGAATTAGCGATTCTTAATATTGATGGCAAGGAAACCGGAAGGAAAGTTAATCTTAACGATTCGATTTTCGGTATTAAGCCCAATGACCACGCCATATATCTGGATACTAAGCAGTTTCTTGCAAATCAAAGGCAGGGGACACATAAATCCAAACAGCGTGGTGAAGTGGCCGGCAGCACCAGGAAGATAAAACGTCAGAAAGGAACCGGTACGGCCCGTGCAGGCAGTATAAAGAGCCCATTGTTCAGGGGTGGCGGCCGTATTTTCGGACCCCAGCCCAGATTTTATGGCTTCAAGCTTAACAAAAAGCTTAAACAACTTGCCCGGAAATCGGCGCTTTCATATAAGGCATCGGCAAACAGCATTATTGTTCTTGAAGACTTTTCTTTTGAGGCACCAAAAACAAAAGAAATGACTAAAATGGGCAATAACCTGAATATCGGTAATAAAAAATCATTATTTGTTTTACCGGAACAAAATAAAAACATATATTTGTCATCCCGAAATGTGCAAGGGGTTGAAGTTGTAACTGCCGGAGAATTAAGTACATATAAGATTATGAAGGCTTCGACTCTGGTACTCGTGGAGAGTGCAATTGACGTTTTGCAGTCAACCTTTGAAAACCAGTAAATTTAGAGTAATGGACATTTTGCTTAAACCAATAGTGACGGAAAAGATGACGAAACAGGGCGATAAATTCAATCGCTACGGATTCGTCGTTGCTAAAAGCGCCAATAAGCTTCAGATAAGGAAAGCCGTCGAGGAATTGTATGGCGTGACAGTTGATTCAGTCAATACATTGAGATATGGCGGGAAGATAAAAACCAGGAATACGAAATCAGGCCTTCTCGTAGGGAAAACCGCTGCCTTGAAAAAAGCAGTCGTGACCCTGGCAGAAGGAAACAAAATTGATTTCTACAGCAATATTTAAAACCCAGTATGGCAGTCAGAAAACTAAAACCTGTAACACCAGGTCAGAGACACAAAATCATCAGCGCTTTTGAAACAATAACAAAAGCCGCGCCGGAGAAATCCTTACTTCGACCGCTCAGGAAATCAGGAGGAAGGAACGTTAACGGCAGAAGGACCATGAGGTACATCGGAGGCGGTCATAAACAGATGTACAGGGTCATCGATTTTCTGAGGGAAAAAGATGGCATGAATGCAACAGTAAAGGCAATCGAGTATGATCCAAACAGATCTTCAAGAATTGCCCTTGTTGTTTATGAAGATGGTGAGAAGAGATATATCGTGGCGCCCAACGGACTCAAGGCCGGCCAGAAGATCGTATCCGGTAAGGATTCACCGCCTGAGATCGGGAACACGATGTTTCTCAGCGATATTCCTCTCGGGACCATTGTCCACAACATTGAGCTGAAACCGGGTAAGGGCGGCGCAATTGCACGCAGTGCGGGAACCTATGCACAGCTTTCGGCACGCGAAGGGAAATATGCAATTATAAAGCTTCCTTCGGGTGAGACCAGGATGGTTCTGACAACATGCCGTGCAACAATAGGAACAGTTTCAAATGCCGACCATAACCTCGAGAAATCAGGTAAGGCTGGCCGGTCGCGCTGGCAGGGTCGTCGTCCGAGAGTCAGAGGCGTTGTGATGAACCCGGTCGATCACCCGATGGGTGGTGGCGAGGGCAGAGCTTCGGGAGGACATCCGAGATCGCGCAGAGGGGTGCCCGCAAAAGGTTTCAAAACCCGCGATAAAAAGAAATACTCTGCAAAACATATTATTGAAAGAAGGAAAAAATAACTGATATACTATGAGCAGGTCAATTAAAAAGGGTCCCTTTATTGAGTTCAAGATGGAGAAGAGAGTCCTTGAAATGAACAAGGGACAGAAGAAATCAGTTCTCAAGACATGGTCAAGGAGATCGGTTATCTCTCCCGACTTTGTCGGACATACTATAGCAGTTCACAACGGAAATAAATTCATCCCCGTTTACATTACGGAAAACATGGTGGGTCATAAGCTTGGAGAATTTGCTCCCACCCGCACTTTCAGAGGTCACTCGGGCAACAAGTAAACAAGTAATGTAAACCGAAAAATATTCAGAAATGGGTGCAAGAAAAAGAAATACGGCAGAAAAGAGAAAAGAAGCTGCAAAAGAGAGGTACCAGGCGATTTTACGGAACTGCCCCACCTCGCCCCGTAAGATGAGGCTGGTAACCGGCATGATAAGCGGCCTGGAGGTGAACAAGGCACTTGATGTGCTTAAATTCAGCCCACAGGAAGCATCGCGCAGGCTCGAAAAGCTCCTGTTGTCGGCAATAGCAAACTGGCAGTCGAAAAATGAAGGTGTAAGAATTGAGGAGAGCCGGCTGTTTGTCAAGGAGATCAGCGTTGATAGCGGGCGTGCATTGAAAAGATTGCAGACTGCACCCCAGGGAAGAGCTTACAGGGTAAGAAAGAGATCAAACCATGTCACAGTGGTTCTCGACAGTATGAACAAGGAAGTTGAAAAAACATCAAAATAGAATAGATGGGACAAAAAGTAAATCCGATTGGCAACAGATTAGGTATAATCAAAGGGTGGGACTCAAACTGGTTCGGCGGGAAGGACTTTTCCGGCAAGCTGGTTGAAGACACCAGGATAAGAGAATATCTGAATGCCAGGCTTGCAAAGGCAAGCCTCTCAAAGATAATCATTGAGAGAACCCTCAAGCTTATTACCGTAACCGTCAATACCGCACGTCCGGGTATTATAATCGGAAAAGGCGGCCAGGAGGTCGACAAGCTGAAAGAAGAGCTCAAGAAGATTACGAAGAAAGAGGTTCAGATAAATATCTTTGAGGTGAAGCGTCCCGAGCTTGATGCCAACATTGTTGCAAACAATATAGCCCGTCAGCTTGAAGGAAAGATCTCATACCGCCGTGCAATAAAAATGTCGATAGCTTCCACTATGAGAATGGGTGCAGAAGGTATTAAAGTACTTATTTCAGGTCGCCTTGGAGGTGCTGAAATGGCACGGAGCGAGACCTACAAGGAAGGGCGCATACCCCTTCACACACTTCGCGCCGACATCGATTATGCTCTCGGGGAGGCCCATACCAAGGTTGGTCTGTTAGGGATCAAGGTGTGGATATGCAATGGCGAAGTTTTCGGAAAAAGGGACCTAAGCCCGAATATCGGTGCCAGAAACGCAAAAAGCAAGAGCCTTAAGCGCAAGACAAAGAAATAAGCTTTAAGAGAGTAAGAAAATTTAAAAAGATATTTGAGCCATGTTACAACCGAAAAGGACCAAATTCAGGAGAGCACAGAAAGGAAGAATGAAGGGAAATGCCCAAAGGGGCCATCAGCTTGCTTTCGGGTCGTTTGGTATCAAAGCTATGGAGCAGTG
>DAIUKI010000222.1:0-5195 GCA_036848255.1 Bacteroidales bacterium
TATGAACGACATACGCCAACTTGAGCCCAAACCGGTATGGAATTATTTCCATGAGATTACACAGATCCCTCGTCCTTCCAAAAAGGAAAAGAGAATCATTGAGTTCATAAGGGATTTCGGAAAGAAGAATAACCTTGATACTGTTGTTGACAAAGTTGGAAATGTCATCATCCGTAAACCGGCAACCAAAGGCATGGAGAACAGGAAATGCGTTATTTTTCAGACACATCTCGACATGGTTCCCCAGAAGAACAGCGATAAGAAACATGATTTTGAAAAAGATCCGATAGAAACCGTCATCGATGGTGAATGGGTCAGAGCAAACGGGACGACCCTGGGCTCAGATAACGGGATAGGAGTTGCTTCAGCCTTGGCTGTACTTGCATCAAAAGAGATCTCCCATGGTCCCCTGGAAGCTCTTTTTACAATTGATGAAGAGACCGGGATGACGGGTGCCTTTAATCTGAAAAAAGGATTGCTTAAGGGAGATATCTTATTAAACCTGGATTCTGAAGATGAGGGAGAGCTATATGTCGGTTGTGCCGGTGGCATTGATGTTGGAATTACCAAAAATTACGGACAGGAGAAATCGCCTCAGGGGATGGACGCCTACAAAATTACGGCAAAAGGACTCAAGGGAGGCCATTCAGGCGTGGATATTGCCCTTGAAAGAGCAAATTCGAACAAGATCATGTTCCGGTTTCTTATGCAGGCAGAGTCAGATTTCGGGATAAGGCTTGCCGAAGCAGCAGGTGGCGACTTGCGGAATGCAATTCCCCGCGAATCATATTCGATTGTACTGGTTCCGGAGATTAAATCCGCTCAGTTCAAAAAGTTTGTTAAGGGATATGAAAAAATGTATCGTGCTGAATTTTCAGAAACAGAACCTGACCTTTCATTTACAGCACAGAAGATTGATGTTCCTGCCAAAGTTATGAAGGAAGCCGACCAGTACAGGATCATAAGAGCTCTGTTTGCCTGCCCAAACGGTGTTCAGCGAATGAGCCAGGCTATGAAGGGACTCGTTGAAACTTCCAATAATCTTGCCATAGTAAGATGTATTGACGGTAAATTTGAGACATATTGCCTTACAAGGAGTTCAGTCGATTCTTCAAAGGAAGCCACTGCCTGGGAAATTGCAGCTGTCTTCCACCTTATCGGAGCTGAGGTTAAACTGTCGGGCAGTTATCCTGGCTGGAAGCCGGAAATGAATTCACCCATTTTAAAAACCATGAGTGATGTTTACAGGAAGAAATTCGGAAAGATACCTGAAATAAAGGCTATACATGCAGGATTGGAATGTGGGATACTCGGAGGTGTATACCCGAACCTTGATATGATCTCCTTCGGACCCACTATTAAATATCCTCATTCCCCGGATGAAAAGGTAAATGTGCCTTCGGTAAAGAAATTCTTTGATTTTCTGGTAGAGACACTGAAGCAGGTCCCAGTAAAATAAGCAGGGGGCTAAGGGCAGGGGGCTTGGGGGAAGATTACTAATTGCCCCTTGCCCCAAGCTCCCTGCCAATTGCTATTCTACCTTGATTTCGATAAGCAAATCGTCCTTCATCACATTTGAATTCGGCTTTGCATGAATGCTGATGACCTGTCCGTTAACCGGTGACTGGATCTCATTCTGCATCTTCATTGCCTCGAGTATAATAAGCGGCTCACCACGAAGGACATTTGAGCCTTCGCGAACCAGAACATCTATTATTTTTCCGGGCATAGGCGCTTTCAGGGATTCCTTTTCAGGCTTACCCTTCCTTGTGTTAAGAACCTTCATCCTTTGCATTGAAAAGGGGGTCTCAACCGTAAAAGTGTAGCTTATATCGTTGAAAAGGATCTCATATTTATTCTGCCGCGACCTGACGATCTCAACAGGATATTTCCTGTTCTTCCACAGGATGTAAGTTCCGTATTTCTCATCTGACTTGAGCTGAACAACATAATCCCTTTTTCCAATTCGGATTCTGTTCCTCAAAGGAAGTGAAAAACTGAATTGTCTATTCTCGGAGGAGAGTGTATAGAGCTTATTAATCCGGAGTTTATCGTTCATCGTTGTCTGCTGATTAAAATTGGTTTATTCTTTTGTTCAGCAGCCAAGGGCTCATCTCACTTTTATTTTCGGGATCTGCATTGATGCTGTTCTCCCGGAGGTTTTCCTCCACAAACAACTTCGTGGCGAGCCAGGCGGCCAGCATTTCCTCATACTCGCTATTGAAATAATATTTGTCCAGTTCTTCAATAAATGCAGTCGTAAAAGCTCCATCCTGGAATTTCTGATTGCGGACAAGCAGCCTGAAGAACGGCAGGGTTGTTTTTGTTCCCTTTATCCAGACCTTGTCGAGTGCCATCTTGCAGTTCTTGATTGCTTCCTTTCTGTCTCTTCCGCTTACTATCAGCTTTGCAATCATTGAATCATAGGTCGAAACAATCGATGATCCGGCCTGTATCCCTGTATCAACCCTGACATAGCTGTCGGATGGCATGCTCAGCTTCTCAATTTTTCCCGGATCCGGAGCAAATCCTGCCTGGACATCCTCGGCATTAATCCTGCACTCAATAGCCCATCCTTTTAACCTTACATTCTCCTGTCTGATCTTCAGTTCTTCCCCGTTGGCAATCCTTATCTGTTGCTCGATCAGGTCAATTCCTGTAACGACTTCAGTAACAGGATGTTCTACCTGAATCCTTGTATTCATTTCCATGAAATAGAAATTTTTATCAGAGTCGAGCAGAAACTCAACGGTCCCGGCGGAGTAATAGTTCACAGCTTTTGCAATCTGGACAGCCAGCTTTCCCATTCTCTTTCTGAGGCGGTCGTCAAGTGCACCGGATGGAGACTCCTCAAGCAGCTTTTGATGTTTCCTCTGGATGGAGCACTCTCTCTCCCCCAGATGGATTACATTTCCCTTTGTGTCACCTAGTATCTGAAATTCAATATGTTTTGGATTTTCGATATATTTTTCAATAAATACTGATGGATCATTGAATGCCTTTTCTGCCTCTTTGCTGGCAATAATGAACATTTTTTCCATCTCATCAGATTTCCTGACGATGCGCATTCCTCTGCCGCCTCCGCCTGATGCTGCTTTGATGATTACAGGATAGCCTATTTTTTCTGCAATCTTTACTGCCTCTTCCTCATTCGAAATATTACCTGTGCTTCCAATTGCCATCGGAATACCGTTTTGTAAAGCCAGTTTCCGGGCAATGGTTTTATTACCCATTTTATATATGGCATCCGGTGAAGGTCCGATAAAAACGATCTTGTTATCGAGACATTTTTGAGCGAAGTAAGCATTTTCGGCCAGGAATCCGTATCCCGGATGCACAGCATTGGCGCCGGTTTTAAGAGCGATGGATATAAGCCTTTCAATATCAAGGAATATTGGTATCTCAGATATTTCCTCAGTATTGTCAAATATTTCATCAGCATAAGAGAGATACATTGCATTAGGTTCAGCGGCCGTTTTTATGGCAACTGTACTGATCTTCATCCGGTGTGCTGTTTTCATTATCCGGATCGCAATCTCGCCTCTGTTTGCTATAAGTATTTTGGTGATCTTCATAATTTCTTGTTGTATTTCAGGCTCAAGGTTTTGCGGTTTTGCGGTTATGCGGTTATGCGGTTATGCAGTTATGTCGGAGCGAAGCGTAGATCCCGACCGAAGCATCGGGACAGTCAATTCTTACCGTTAAGCCTTTATGCCTTTGCACCGTTTATAATGGCATATTGCCATGCTTCCTCGCCGGCACTTTCACCCATTTGTTGCTTAGGGCGCTGAATGCGGAAATTATCTTCTTCCTTGTAACAGCCGGGTCTATTACTTCATCAATATATCCAAGCTCATCAGCAATAAATGGATTTGCCACCTTATCGCGGTACTTTTTCACAAGGGCTTTTTTCATTTCTGCCGGATTTTTTGATTCGGCGAGCTCCTTTCGATAAAGGATAGCCACTGCTCCATCGGGTCCCATCACCGCTATTTCTGCTGTGGGCCATGCAAAGCTGAAGTCACCTCCAAGACTCTTGCTGTTCATCACAATGAATGCTCCTCCATATGCCTTTCTGATAATTACAGTGATCCTTGGAACAGTAGCTTCACTGTAGGCAAACAGCAGTTTTGCCCCATGCCGGATAATACCAGCATGTTCCTGATCTGTTCCCGGAAGGAAGCCCGGAACATCCTCCAGTGTAAGAATTGGTATGTTGAATGCATCACAGAACCGGATAAATCTCGCCCCTTTTGTTGATGAATTAATATCAAGCACGCCGGCAAGTACTTTTGGCTGGTTTGCGACGATACCAATTGTTTTACCCTTAAGCCGGGCGAAACCAGTGACCAGATTCGGGGCATAGAGTTCTGCTGTTTCGAAAAAACTGTTCCTGTCAACAATAAGCTGTATAATATCTTTTACATCATAAGCCTTATTGGGATCATCAGGTACAATATCGCGAAGCTTCTCATTGATATCAGGAGTCGAGCCATCGTCAGCAACAACAGGCGGATTCTCAACGTTGTTTGACGGAAGATAAGCCAGAAACTTCTTAAGTGCCATGATGGTGTTTTCCTCATCATCGTATATCATATGAGCCACACCGCTCTTCCGTCCATGAACCTCCGCACCTCCAAGCTCTTCTGATGTGACGTCTTCATTAAGAACCTCCTTGACGACATTGGGACCTGTTACAAACATGTAACTGGTATGGTTAACCATGAAAACGAAATCGGTGAGGGCAGGGGAGTAGACAGCGCCGCCTGCTGCTGGTCCCATTATTACGCATAGCTGGGGGATTATTCCAGAAGAATGTATAATATTATTGAAGATTGCAGCATACCCGCTTAGGCTGGCAACTCCCTCCTGGATCCTTGCACCTCCGGAATCCATCATTCCAATGATGGGAGTGCCCATTTTAAGGGCCATTTCCTGGATTTTTGCGATCTTCTTGGCATGCACGTATCCAAGTGAACCACCCATCACGGTAAAATCCTGAGCAAATGCAAAAACAAGCCTTCCGTTCACTTTTCCGTGACCAACAATTACACCATCGCCATATGTGCGATCGACCTTTCCAAATTCAACAGGCTGGTCAGCCGGTGTAACAAAGGCATCCAGTTCTTCAAAAGTGCCGGGATCAAATAAAAGTGTTATCCGTTCCTGGGCCGTAAGCTTGCCTTTGGAATGCT
>DAIUKI010000223.1:0-5110 GCA_036848255.1 Bacteroidales bacterium
GCATTGTATATTTAATATATTGATATTCAGATCTGTAAAGGAATCTTTTTTTGAAAAGGTTCTTTTTAGTAACTTTGTATGAATTGATAATCCCGAAACCTCAAACTTCACATCCCGAATCCCGGACCCTGAAATGTATCTCAAAAAACTCTCCCTGACCAATTTCAAGAATTACAGCCAGGCCAGCCTGGAGTTCTCTCCGAAAATCAACTGCATTGTCGGCAATAACGGGGTTGGCAAGACCAATATCCTCGACGCAATTCATTATCTGTCACTGACAAAAAGCTTCTTCAATAATATCGACAGTGTCAGCATAATGCATGACGAGGAGTTTTTCATAATCCAGGGATTATTTGTAAAGGACGGGGAGGAAGATAATATTTTCTGCTCTTTTCACAGGCAGAAGCAAAAGTTGCTCAAACGCAACGGGAAGGAATATGAGCGGCTGTCGGATCATGTGGGGAGATATCCTGTTGTGATGATCTCTCCTGCCGATAGTGCCCTGATAAGCGAAGGCAGTGAGGAAAGAAGGAAATTCATGAACAAGATAATCAGCCAGTATAATGCGGAATACCTCGATTCAGCGCTGAACTATAACAAGGCACTACAGCAAAGGAATAAACTGCTGAGGGACTTCAGCTATTCGGGTAATTTTGATGATGAAATGCTTTCAGTGTGGGACGCACAGCTGATAAGGTATGGAAGTGTTGTATATTCCGAAAGGAATCTCCTTATTAAAGAGCTGGTTCCGGTTTTCAGGGATTACTATTCATTGGTTTCAAACCAGAAGGAAAAGGTAAAGCTCAGATACAGGTCCCATTTGTGTGAGGAAGATTTTTCCGGGATCCTGAAAAAGGCATTGGACAAGGACCGGTCGCTTGAGTATACTACGGTAGGTATCCATAAGGATGACCTCCTGTTTGAAATGGATGGCTATTCAGTAAGGTCACTGGGTTCCCAGGGCCAGCAGAAATCATATCTTGTTGCCTTGAAGCTTGCGAAATTCGATTATATCAAAAGGAAGGCAGGATTTACGCCAATACTATTACTCGATGATATTTTCGACAAGTTTGATGCCGAAAGGGTTGCACAGATAATCCGACTTGTTGGCAATCATCGGTTCGGACAGATATTTATCACTGACACTCATCAGGACAGGCTTCAGAACATACTGAATACAATTGAAACCGATTACAAGCTTTTCAGGATAGGAAATGCGGGCATAGATGAAATAATTCAAAATAGCATAAGCGGGGCATGAGAAGGAGCAGGACCATATCGCTTGCCGAGGCAATGAAGGATTACATAAGGGAGATGAACCTTGAAGGGAAGCTTCATGAGGTAAATCTCATCAGTTCATGGGAAGAGGTTGTCGGTAAAGCCATATCCTCAAGAACATCAAAGGTTTATATAAAGGATCATGTCCTTTTTGTTTACCTCAGTTCATCGGTTGCACGGAATGAACTCATGATGCTTAAGGAAGCCCTCAGGGAAAAGCTTAACGAAAAGTCGGGCCGTGAAGTTATAAAGGATATTGTACTAAGGTAGGTCAATGACTGAGTAGGCGGTGCCCGAGATAGTCACCGATTTCCTGAATGATTTTGAAGATGAAAATAAGTACTCTTCATTTTTATATTTCAAGTTAACTTTCTCATTAACAATATCAATAACCAGCGATGCTCCGGGGTTCTTTCTTACTATTAAATCGGCAAGAAGAAAAGCTTTTTCGACACCATCTCCCCGTCTGAAATTCCAAACCTCATCAGGAAGGGCAAGCCGGTTTCCGTCATAAATCGATTCCCCCGTCATATCCTGAAGGATTCTGTAAATCTCATCATGGGACCTGCCATTAAGGTCAGTAAAACAAACCGGATTTCTTTCAATAGCCGCCTTGATGAATGGAACCCAATTTATCCGGTCCATCTGCCTGTAAACATACAAGCTAAGTAAGGCACTTTCTGATTTGGCAGCAAGGTCCGTTATGGTTTTTATGATATTTTCGCGGGTCTCCTCAGATGATATTACAGGGAACCTTGATTTGAGGAATTCTTTATTAATTCCCGGTATCTTCGGATCGGTGAAGATAAAATCATGCAAATCATGAAACATTTCACCAACAAGAGTGTCGTTGATTTCTCCTGAATACTTCCTGAATTCTTCCCTGAACACATCAAGGTCTCTCACTTTCCCTTCATGAAAGATGTTTTCGATGTCGTTCAGCATCATCTTGCCAACTATCGGACTCAGATGGAATTCATCACCTTCGATCTCATTAACCAGCTGAGCCCTTGTTTCAATCGATACATTGTATTTGCTTGTATGCTCATATTCGAACATCTTATCAAGTGTTATATAACGCTTTTCGCCTGAGCAATCGCACATGTACTGGAAAAGAGTTTTGTACTTTGATTTGAAGCGAAGAAAATTAATGAAAACAAGATCCGTAAGGCCGGTGCTGAGGAATTCCCTGAGCTTTGATGAAAACAGATTATAAGCATCTCTGTTTATTGTTGCCTCTTCATAAATGGCATGAATATAACCTGAAATATGGGAAACGATTGTGACCTTTTCATTTTCCAGGGCACGCCGTGCTTTTTCGGAAAGTGATGTCCCGTTATACCACATATTCTTGGTCACTATCCGCCGGTTATTTGTAATAAGGCCCTCCTTTTCTATAATAAAATTCTGCGAATGGAGCGGAGTTGCAATAAGAAAGATTTTTTCAAGGGGGATCCTTCCGATTATGAACATTGCAGCCGCGTAAAGAGCTGAAAGCGAGACGCATTCACCGGCCCCTGTTGAAAAATTCTCCCTGAACCTGAATGCTGTCATAGCCTCTACCGTTTCAGTCTTCCAGTATGGTATCACATCAGTCGTATATTTATCGAGGCCGAAGTGCTTTCTGATATCGATATCAAAATAGTGTTTATCACCCTCGTAACCGAAAAGAGCATTTGACTGCTTAAGCAATTCCATGTCAAAGAAATCGCTGAATCGCTCTATCTCCCTTGTCTTTGTCGTGAGGCCCCATGTGGAAAGGTCAAGGTTAAAGACGTAGTTCTGGATGATGAATTGCTTGATCCGGTTAACCTTATAAGTAAAGCTTTTCTTCTCAATATCCCTGAACCAATGATCATCGCGCCATGTCCAAATGACTGGCGACATGATATTTGCAAGAACAAGCGGATAAAAAAGCTCCGGGAATATAAAAATCTCCATGTCGGAAAGGGTAAAAGCTGAAGAGTCCCTTTCCAGTCTCTTCATTGAGGCGAGGTCGCCGATAGCATCATATCCCATGGAGATATCAGAATCTTTCTATATCAGAAAAAAAGAAGTTTGCTTCACGCACGGCGTTTTCATCGCTGTCAGAGCCATGAACGGCATTCATCTTTACCGATACTGCGAATGTTTTTCTAATTGTCCCGGACTCTGCTTTACCGGGATCGGTAGGGCCTATGAGTCTGCGGAATTCCTCAACGGCATTCGTGTGCCTGAGAATCATCACCACAACGGGACCGCTAGTCATGAATTCGACAAGGTCCTCATAAAATGACTTTCCCCTGTGGACCTCATAAAATGATTCAGCCTGCTGCTGGGTCATCTGCACCATTTTAATGGCTGCAATCTCAAATCCCCCTTCATTTATCATTGAAAGGATCGGCCCTGTCTTGCCGGTCCTTATGGCGTTCGGTTTAATAATCGAAAATGTGTACTTCCCGTTCATAGGCGTCGTTTAATGATAAACCCCGATAAAATTCAGGCTAAAAGATAATTTCCTATCTTTAGCCCCTCAATTCAGAAGTAGTAAAAGTGTTTGATCTGGCCAAATATACAAAAGAATTCTCGGAACTTCTGGGTTCCCTGGATAATATATTGCTCATTAGTCATATCAATCCCGACGGTGATGCAGTTGGATCTCAGCTTGCTCTTTATCAATATCTTAAGAGCAAAGGCAAAAAGGTGCAAATGATGTGCCCCAATAATCTGCAGGAGTTTCTTAAATGGATGGATAACTCTGAACAGATCAATGTTTTCATAAGGAAAAGGAAGAAGTGCATCAAACTCATCGAATCTGCCGGCCTGATCATAATGATGGATTTCAATCAGCCAAACCGGCTTGGCGAAGCTGAGAAATATGTCCTTGGATCAACTGCAATAAAGGTGATCATTGACCACCACCTTGAACCGCACAATTTTGCAAACCTCATTATTTGTTACCCTTCAAGATGTTCCACATCCGAGCTTGTTCATGAAATTGTAACGATACTGAATGGCGGACCCTTCCCCGACAAATCCTATGCGGAAGATATATATGTAGGAATAGTTACCGACACCGGGAACTTTGAACATGGAGCATATACAGGCAGGACTCTGAGAGTTGTCGCTGACCTTCTTGATGCAGGAGTCGACAAGGATCATGTCCTGAATATTGTATACAATAACTTCTCTGTCGAGAGAATGAGGCTACTTGGCCTGGCTCTGAATCAGCGGATGACGGTTTTAAGCGAATACAGGACCGCATATATCCATCTGACAAAAAAAGATATGTCAGATTTCAATCATATGAAGGGAGATACTGAAGGCTTTGTGAATCTGCCCCTCTCGATTAAAGGGATACATTTTTCGGTTCTTTTCATTGAAAAGGATGATTTTGTAAAACTCTCTTTCCGCTCAAAGGGAGATTTTCCGGTCAATGAATTTGCATCAAGATATTTTGCAGGCGGCGGTCATCTTAATGCCTCAGGCGGAGAGTATTATGATACCCTTGACAACACGATCAGGTACTTTCTGAAAGTTCTGGAAGAGAATGCGGAAAGACTGAGGAACGAGTTTTAGGATCATGCGGACAGAGTTATTTATATTTATTATCCTTCTGTGCGTGGCAGGTTCATGCAGGAGCAGCGCTGATCGCAGGGAAGCCCCGGCAAGGCCAGGAGATAATGAAATGACCGAACTTAACAGGTACCTTGTACAAAAGGACAAGGAAATAATTGAGAATTATATCGAAAGGAAGGACCTCGGTATGTCTGAATCTGCTACAGGCTTATGGTATCTGATAAAGAGCGTGGGTTCCGGTGAAAACCTGAAGGATAATGACAGGATAAACCTG
>DAIUKI010000224.1:0-5070 GCA_036848255.1 Bacteroidales bacterium
ATAATTTTATTTTTAAGAAATGTTTCTCCTCTCTTGATTTGGACCTTAAAATATTTCACAGACAATGGATAAAGTAATTTTCTCATCAATTTCCAAAAAGTTTGTGATGGCGCTGGCAGGATTATTTCTGATCCTGTTCCTTCCTGTCCATCTTGTTATAAACTTCATGCTTCTCAAAAGTGATCCGGAAGCCTTCAACAAAGCTGCACATTTCATGGCAACTTTTCCCTTAGTCAAGATAGTTGAAATTTTACTTATATCAGCCATTCTCATACATGTTTTTTATGGAATCATATTACAGATCCAAAACTGGCTGGCACGTCCGGTCGGTTATGTTAGCCGCAGCAAAACAGAGACTTCTTTTTTTTCTAAATTCATGATCTGGACAGGCGCTTCTGTCCTTACGTTCCTCCTCTTACATTTCTTTAATTTTTATTTTGTCAGGCTCGGACTGGTGGAAGGGAATCCTGAGGATTTTTATTCTATGGCCCACCAGCTGTTTAAAATCCCTGCGTACAATTACATTTACCTTGGTTGCTTCGCAATTCTGGGATTTCACCTCTACCATGCTTTCTCCTCCGCATTCCAGACCCTGGGACTCAACCAAGTCTGGACACCTGTTATAAAGGTATTTGCCTGGGTATATGCTATTGCAATACCCCTTGGCTTTGCGATAATTTCAACTACTATCTGGCAGTTCAGGTAGAAAAAATAAAGAACATGGGAAAACTCATCTCCAAGATACCCGATGGTCCACTGTCGCAAAAATGGACAAACTACAAGGCTTCAGTAAAACTAGTCAATCCGGCTAACAAGAAGAAGTTCGAAATAATTGTTATAGGGACCGGACTATCGGGGGCCAGTGCATCTTCATCGCTCGGGGAACTAGGATACAATGTAAAAACATTCTGTTATCAGGATTCACCACGCAGGGCCCATTCCGTCGCTGCACAGGGCGGTATCAATGCTGCAAAAAACTATAAGAGCGATGGCGACAGTGTATATCGCCTCTTCTATGATATGATTAAAGGCGGAGATTTCAGGGCTCGCGAAGCTAATGTTTACAGAGCTGCTGAGGTAAGTAACGATGTAATTGATCACTATACGGCCCTTGGAGTGCCTTTTGCCCGTGACTATGGAGGTGCCCTCAATACCCGCTCCTTTGGAGGAGTTCAGGTTTCGAGAACTTTCTATTCCAGCGGACAAACCGGTCAGCAGTGCCTCCTTGGAGTTTACTCATCCCTGAACAGGCAGATTAAAAAGGGTAATGTGACAATGTTTCCCCGACGTGAAATGCTTGATATTGTCCTTATAGATGGAAAAGCCCGTGGGATTATTACACGTAACCTGGTTACAGGTGAAATTGAAAGACATGCTGCACATGCTGTCGTTCTGGCAACAGGAGGATATGGTACAATTTATTATATGTCAACGCTGGCTGTAAATTCGAATGCATCAGCAGCATGGAAGGCTCATAGAAAAGGAGCTTTCTTTGCAAATCCCAGTTTTGTTCAGATACATCCAACCTGTGTTCCACAGCTGAACGAGTTTCAGTCAAAACTGACACTTATGTCAGAATCTCTTCGTAACGACGGAAGAGTCTGGGTACCCAAAAATAAGGGCGATAAAAGACCTGCCAACTCAATTCCCGAAGATGAAAGGGATTATTATCTCGAACGTAGATATCCTACCTTCGGGAACCTTGTTCCCAGGGATGTTGCTTCGAGGGCTGCAAAAGAAAGATGTGATGCCGGATATGGGGTCGGGGAGACTGGTCTTGCAGTAAATCTCGATTTCAGGGATTCAATAAAGCAACAGGGAAAGAAAAGCATTGAGAACAAATACGGAAACCTCTTTGATATGTATAAGAATATAACAGGTATAGATTCATACATAGAGCCGATGCGGATATACCCTGCAGGTCATTATACAATGGGGGGACTTTGGGTCGATTATGAACTTATGACCACAATACCAGGGCTGTATGCCATTGGTGAAGCAAACTTTTCCGATCACGGGGCCAACAGGCTGGGAGCAAGTTCACTGATGCAGACTTCAGGCGATGGATATTTTATTCTTCCCAATACAATTAACAATTATCTGGCCAATGAGATCCGGGTTCCAAAGATCTCAACCAACAGCCATGAATTTGAAGCTACCGAAAAAGAAGTTGTTGAAAGACTCAAAAAGCTTCTCTCAATACAGGGAAAACAAACAGCTTCATCATTCCATAAGCGTCTTGGAAAAATAATGTGGGATTATTGCGGAATGGTAAGAAACGAAGAAGGTCTTAAAAAAGCTCTTGTCTTAATAAAGGATCTTGAGGAAGAATTCTGGAAAAACCTTAAAGTCCCGGGAACATATAGTGAAGTGAACCAGGAGCTCGAAAAAGCGGGCCGGGTTGCAGATTATTTTGGAGTTACCGAACTGCTTGTTACCGATGCCCTGTACAGAAGAGAATCGTGCGGCGCTCATTTCAGGGAAGAGTTTCAGACCCCAGATGGCGAGGCAAAAAGGAATGATGAGGAGTTTGCCTATGTTGCTGCCTGGGAATATGCCGGTGAAGGAAATCCGCATATCCTTCATAAGGAAGAGCTGAAATTTGAGGAGGTGGAGATGAAGGTGAGAAGCTATAAGTAAAGTCATGCAGTCGTGCAGTCATTCGGTCATGCAGTCCGGTTTTCTAATTATAATTGATTTGCTTACTACATGACCGCAAAACCGCAAGACCGCATGACCGCAAGACCACAAGACAATATAAGAAATAAATTATCGAAAAAAATGAAGCTGACACTAAAGATCTGGCGACAAAAAAATGCAAAAGCCAAGGGCACTTTTGCGACTTACAGGATGGATGATGTGGCACCTGAAATGTCATTTCTTGAAATGCTCGATGCCCTGAACAAAAAACTTGTGGAGGATAACAAGGAACCTGTCGCCTTTGATCACGACTGCCGCGAAGGGATCTGCGGCTCGTGCGGAATGTATATAAACGGCCACCCTCACGGACCGGTACCGGCAATTACAACATGCCACCTTTCGATGAGGTATTTTAAGGACGGGGAAACAATCTGGATTGAACCATGGAGAGCTAAGTCTTTCCCGGTGATCAGGGACCTTATTGTTGACAGAAGCGCGTTCGACAAGATACAAATAGCGGGTGGATTTATTTCCGTTGACACCGGATCGGCCGCAGAAGCCAATTCGATACTTATCCCGAAAAAAATATCAGATGAAGCATTCAATTCATCAATTTGTATTGGTTGCGGAGCATGCGTAGCTGCCTGCAAGAATGCGTCAGCAATGCTCTTCGTTTCGGCAAAGATCTCACAGTTCGCACTTCTTCCCCAGGGACGTGTCGAAGCAAATGAAAGGGTGAGGGCAATGGTTCAGAAAATGGATGAGGTTGGATTTGGAAGCTGTTCGAATACAGGAGCATGTGAAGCTGCATGTCCCAAACAGATAAAGTTAACCAATATAGCCAGGCTCAACAGGGAGTATTACAAAGCTTTTTAAACTTCCCTGGACGAAACTAAGAGCAGGCAGCCTCAATTTCCATAATTGTCTTAGGAATTGGCTTGCCGAGCCATTTGTGGCCTTTTTCAGTTATAAGTACATTATCCTCAATTCTGACGCCGCCAAAATCTTTCCAATCTTCAACCTTTTTGTAATTGATGAATTCCGTAAATTTCCCCTCTGATTTCCACTGGTCGATAAGCTGCGGTATAAAATAGATACCGGGCTCTACCGTAAAAACATGTCCGGGTTTATAGGGTAGAGCAAACCTCAGGAAGGCGAGCCCGAACTGATCACTTCTTTTTACCTGTTCGTTATACCCGATGTAATTTTCGCCAAGCGCTTCCATGTCGTGGACATCAAGTCCCATCATATGCCCCAGTCCGTGGGGCATGAAAAGGGCATGAGCTCCTTTTTCAACTGCCTCATCAGTATCCCCCTTCATCAGTCCCAGATCTTTTAGGGAAGAAGCTATTATCCTGCAGGCATTCAGATGAAGATCGCGGTTTGAAATGCCGGGTTTTGCCGACTTTATGGATTCGGTATTGGCTTTAAGGACAATTTCATAAATATCCTTCTGCCTGGTATTGAATTTACCTCCTACAGGTGTTGTGCGTGTGATGTCGGATGAGTAATGAAGATTTGTTTCAGCCCCTGCATCAGTAACCATCAACCGGCCTTTTTGCAGGATATTCCCGTGGGAATGATTATGAAGCGTTTGTCCGTTTACGCTCAGGATTATGGGGAAGGCTGTTCCCCCGCCCATTGCCAGGGCGATTCCCTCTATTGTTCCGAATATCGTCTGTTCCTTAACCCCGGGCTTACACATCTTCATTGCAGCGGTATGCATTTCATAGGCAATTCCCAAAGCCTTTACGATCTCGTCAATTTCAATCTGCTCCTTGATTGACCTCATGGAGATCACAGCCCTGATCAGGTCAGCGGATGCCAGGGTTTTCATCTGGCATGGATTCTCCTTGAGGAGAGCACCGAGAGTCATTTTGGTCTCAGCCCTGTAGGGAGGTAGAAAATGGACCTTTCTCTTTTTAGTAACAGCACCCCTGATCACATCCCCGAGTTTTGATACAGGTGCGGTATTTGCTACCCCGCATTTTGTTGCAAGCTCTTTAACTGAGGGCTGGGGACCCATCCAGATGATGTCATCAATATCGACATCGTTGCCAAATATCCAGTCTTTTCCCGAATCAAAATCCATCAGTCCGGTGAATCCCTGAAGATCAAGTCCGAAATAATAGAGAAAATCACTGTCCTGCCTGAAATGGTATGCATTAGCAGGATAATTCATCGGAGAATCAACATTCCCGATAAACAATGCGAGCCCCGACTTCATAATTTTATGAAGCCCCGCCCGTCTGCCGGTATATACTTCGGTTTTAAACATATCACTGAATTATAATTTGTCGAATAACACTCCTAAGTTAACAACCTTAACGAAACAAAAACTTATGCCGTACGTATAATGGATAAAAAATAATTATTAACAATACATGGATTTCCCTGAAAAACAGAACATTTTAATAATAAATAATTTAG
>DAIUKI010000225.1:0-5050 GCA_036848255.1 Bacteroidales bacterium
ATTATAATTTTGACAGGTCTAAGATTATCTGAAATGAAAAAGCTTTTATTTTTCAGTGCGTTTGTGTATTTAACAGTTTTACAACTTGTTGCACAAGAGCCTGCTTTCTTGAAAGGGAATAAGGTTGTTAACCTGGGATTAGGTATCGGATCAAATTTGTATACTGAAACATATTATCGAACCATGGTCCCTCCTGTTTCGGCTTCATTTGAGGTGGGCGTTACCGATCATATACTCGAAAAAGGCGTTATTGGGGCAGGTGGTTATCTGGCAGGTACTTCATATCAATACAAGTATTCAAATAAAGGATGGAATACAACCAATATTATTATAGGTGCCAGGGGTAATTTCCATTATCCGTTTGTGGATAAGCTTGATACATATACAGGACTTATGGTCGGTTATGGTATAAAGAGAATTAAGTATTTTGGCGGTTATACCGATGAGAATTATACAGGATCATCAAGCGGGATCCAGTGGGCCTGGTTTATCGGTGGGAGGTATTATTTCAGGGAAAATCTTGCGGTTATGGCTGAACTTGGATATGGGGTAACCTACATAAATATTGGAATTGCTTTGAAGTTATGAGTGATCCGGACCCGGATGGGATAATAAAGAAAGCCAGCACCCCGTTTTATCAGCATTAATCAATTATGTTAGTCAAATACAATTTCCAGAGCAGGAAAGTGTGAATGGGTGCTGGCCGGGATCAAAATTAGGGATAGAGATTCTAATTTGTTTAACAACTAAATAACAATTTAACAAAGTTATTAACAATTGGTTGGCTGAAATCTCCTTAAAATGGGAATGGAAATAATACACCTCCCGATCCTGAGGGCTCAGAATCTATATATAGGATAATCCGGGATCAATACGATTTACTGCCAGTCGCAGACAAAGCTTGTAACTTCATGTTTCTGGACCTCAACCTCCTTATGCTGACTTTGAACCTTTTGATAGTGTTCCTTCAGCCTTCTGGCATTTTCCTCCAGTTGCTTCGCAAGGCTTAATTTGTAGGCGCTTACGTTGATTCCTTTGCTTAAATCGAGTGGTTCCATAGCTGTCGGTTTTACTGCGTTGTTCAAAAATCCTTCCACAGATACATTTATTAAACGCAATCAGGCCTGAAATATTCTTGCACTATAGCAATTTATTTCGGTCCATCCCGTTCATCAATTCTGAAAAGAAAGCCAGCACCCCGTTTGTTTAGTTGTTAATCAGTATTTTATTGTGCTAATTTCCAGAATTGGAAAGGTGAAAGGTGCTGGCCGATATCAAAGATAGACATTGGACAGGGAAATTGCTTTTTTAGTAAATAACAATAGGGAGGAAGTTATCAACAACCTGGTAATTTGAAATTTGACACGGTGAAGTTCTATTTAAAAGCGCTCATCTACATGACTCAGATGGTTTCTACAAACAGGCCGCATCTACGATGCTTTCATCATTAAATAGTAGTCTTACAGTTGACTGATAACTTTCCTGAATGGTGCGAGGAGAGTGTTCCAGGGAATTTCCGAAAGTACCATTAAAACAAGGATTTCAGGCTTAAAATAAGATGCTGCCAGTACTATTGCCAATCCGTTATTCATATATGCAGCTCCTATCGAAACCGCAATCCTGTTCTCTTTCTTCTGTTTTATGATGATCAGATATCCTATTACATGAAGTAAAATGAATACCAGGTAAAGGAGTGCAATTTTCCAGACCAGGCTGGCGGGATTGTTTAGTATGACATTCCTTTGTGAGGAGATGGCGATATATACAAAGGCAAAAAGGATAAATACATTTGCCGAAGTGAAAAGATGCTGGGTTTTTGAGATAGTCCCGGGAAGATATCTTTTAACTGCCTGTGAAATTATCATCGGAAGGAAAACAAGAATGGCAATATCCTTAAGGATCAGTAATTTATTAATTGACAGGGAATTAATGTTCAGAACCCAGAAGAGAAAGGGAACAGTAAAGGGGGCCAGAAACTGGGTTACAATCACAAGACTCATGGAAAGAGAAAGATTTCCTTTTGCCAGATCGGTCAGGACAGGTGTTGCGACTCCGGCAGGCATTGCTGTAAGAAGGAGTATTCCTACAGCAAGATCGGCATCAAAGATCCTTGTTGAAAAGTAGAAAACAATTGGAATTGCAAGCATAAAGACAGAAGCCAGAAAGATCATCAGCCGGAAATTCCTCATGTTTTCAAGAACTTCAAGGGCATCAATCTTCAGAAAAGCCAGGAAAAGCATCATTCCGAGCAATATCTTCGGCAGCACCGGAGACGCGTTGAATGTTATGGGGGACCATAAACCCAATAGAATGCCAGCCAGAAGGATCAGCCAGAAATGTTTTTCAATTAGTCCGCTTATTTTCATAGGTAAAATGCCTTGTCACCCGGGGTTTCATGGAAACAGAGCCGGTAAATATCAGGAATTTTGATTTCTCTTTTTCATAACATTATCATAATTTCACATTGTGGATAAGGCAAGGGTGATTTAATTATCAATCTGAACACACTTTAAAGTATAAAAGGCTGTAAAAATGCAGTATTTAATTAACCTTTTACAAATGAAAACAATAACCAAAAATCCGAAGTCAATATTTATTTTATTTCTGGCATTGGTTACTCTTAGCCTTTCTCAGCCTTTAAAAGCCGGATTGAAGCCAAGGGAGCGGAACATTCTGGCAAATGAAGCAAAAGCAATAGATTTGACAAAAGTCATGATCACTGACAAATCCTGGAACAGGCTTCCCGATTATAAGTCGAGACAATTCTGGGAAGGCCTGCCTGAAAATATCAGACAGGAGTATATCAAAAAAGCTGAAGGTTATCTCGATTATAACTGGCCCGTTGTCAAAGCCACTGATTATCTTGAATTCATTCGCTCCGGTGATCGCCGCCAAAGTGTATATTCAGCCTGCAGCAATGCCCTCATTTCACTTGTAATGGGAGAACTTGTGGAAGGTAGGGGGAGGTTTCTCGATCAGATAATTAATGCAGTTTGGTATTACAGCGAGCAGACGTGGTGGGGATGGTCGGCACATCTTGGCGCTCAGAAAGCTGGTTCCGGACTTCCTGATGCAAATGAACCTTACGTAGATCTGGGTGTCAGTGAGATAACCAGCAACCTGTCAATGACATATTCCCTCTTTAAAGATGAGTTTGACAAAGTACACCCTCTTATTTCCCCAAGACTGAAACGGGAGATAACCAATAAGTCGCTGAACCCGTATTTTGAAAGGAATGACTGGGGCTATATGGGCTTCAGCGGCGGCCGTCCGAATAACTGGAATCCATGGATAAATTACAACATGCTCGCCAGTTACATATTAATTGAGACCGATCCGGTCAAAAGAGCGACAGAAGTTCAAAAGATACTTAACTCCATCGATAAATTCCTGAATGGTTATTCGGACGATGGAGGATGTGATGAGGGCCCATCATACTGGGGTGCTGCAGGTGCTCTTTTGTATGAGAGTCTGGAGATAATGCAGAATTTAACAAACGGAAAATTTGACGTTTTCGATGACCCTCTTATTCAGAACATCGGAACGTACTTTTATAAGGTAAATATTCATGCGCCATACTTCATAAATTTCGCTGATGCTGATGCTACAACAGGAGGCAACCCTTCAATTGTTTACAGGTACGGGAAGGCAATAAACGATCCTGCGATGTGGAAATTTGGTGCCTGGCTGGCAAAGCTTGGAAATTGGGGTGAAGGTGCAATGAACGGAAGGATTTTTGACCAGATAAGAAATCTCGGACTGATTAACGAAATCCGTAGTTCGGAAGCAACGGAAGCCCTTGTTGCCGATTTCTGGTTTCCGGATACGGAAGTTGCAGGAGCACGTGATAAGGAAGGAAGCTTTTCAGGATTTTTCTTTGGTGCAAAAGGAGGCTTTAATGCGGAGAGTCATAACCACAATGATGTAGGATCATGCCTGATGTATTTCAACGGGAAACCATGCCTGATAGATCTTGGCCGGGAAGAATATGTTGCAAAGACTTTCAGCCCGAGACGATATGAGATCTGGACAATGCAATCGGGATACCACAACCTGCCGGTTATCAACGGAACTGACCAGATGCAGGGCGAAAATTACAAGGCACGAAATTCAACATTTAGCGCTGGTTTAAAAACTGTAACCTTCACCACCGAAATTGCCGGAGCATACCCCGAGGGGGCAAAAGTTAAGAGCTGGGTAAGGAGCTATAGCCTGAACAGAGGAAAAAGCTTTGTGATCAGCGATAAATATGAACTTAAAAGTGTTACCGGGGCCGGTACCAGCTCAAATCTGATCACATACTGTAAAGTAACACAGGTGAAGCCCGGACTTCTCATGTTTGAAGGTGACGGATTTACCCTGAATATGTCTTATAATTCCAGGGTTGTGACACCTGAGATTGAATTCATTGAAGTGACTGACCGTTCATTGAAACGTTACTGGCCGGATGGTGTCACCCGTATCAGGCTTAAGTTTATAAACCCGGGTATAAAAGGTGGTCAGACAGTAACATTCACCAAAGCTGGTTAGATTCTGTAAACCACAATTATTTTGCATTTGCTCCCGGACAGATCCAGTAGGTATAGTTGGTTTTTGACTTAAAGGATGGATCATTAATGCCTTTTATCTCAGCGATATGTTTTTTTGTGTGATCCAGCAGCATATGTGCATTATGGGCACCCTTGTTTGCCCATGCTTCAGTCAGGCAAAACAGGGTACTGTCGTGGTACGACTGGAATAATGAATAATCGAGACATCCGGGTTCCTTTGCCAGTACTTCTGCCTTACAGGCATCAAAGGATCTTTTAAGGAGGGCAACATTCTCCGGTTTAACCTTCCGCTCGAAGCGCATTACCACAACCATTGAATCCTTGTTGTAGCCGCAATCAGCGTTGGAAGCACCATTTTTCAATCCACTTGAGCAGAAAGCAATGGCCAGAAGGACGATAATACCTAAAAAGAGATTTTTCATGATATCTGGTTTAAGCGAAAAAATGAATTTTTAACAGGAATAAATATATTCATATAATTCCATTAATCAACCTTTAAT
>DAIUKI010000226.1:0-5048 GCA_036848255.1 Bacteroidales bacterium
GAGTACTTAAAGTTGAAGAGTCTAACTCTAAGTACTTTAGGCACTCTAAGTACTCCAGGCACTCCAGGCACTTAAAATTTATTTTTTAACCAATAAATACCTCTGAATGTCAGAATTATATCCGTTAAAATTCGAACCTATTTTAAAAGAAAAGATCTGGGGCGGCATATCGCTTGCCGCTCTTTACGGGAAAAAGCCGGGAGATCTTAATAATATAGGCGAAAGCTGGGAACTGTCTGCCGTCTCCGAAAACCTCTCCGTTATAAGTAATGGATTTCTGGCAGGCAATAACATCGAGGAAATAATCGAAGTCTATATGGGCGATATAACCGGTGAATCGGTTTATGAAAAGTTCGGTAACGAGTTTCCCTTGCTCATAAAGCTTATCGAGGCCAGGGATGATCTTTCGGTGCAGGTACATCCTGGTGACGTTCTTGCAAAAGAACGGCACAATGCTTATGGAAAAACTGAAATGTGGCATATACTTAAAAGTGATACCAACGCCAGGATCTATACAGGCTTCACAGGTCAGATATCGAGGGAAACTTATATCAATGCTGTCAGGGACAATACGATAGGGCATATTCTGAATATCGAAACCGCTGAAGCCGGGGATACTTTTTTCACCCCTGCCGGAAGAATCCATGCCATTGGAGCAGGAATTGTCCTGGCTGAAATACAGCAGACATCCGATATAACTTACAGGATCTATGACTGGGGGAGGATGGACAAAAACGGAAAATCACGCGAGCTTCATACCGATCTGGCAATTGACGCTATTGACCTCAACCAGACAGGACAAAGCAAGATCAAAAAGGAACTTCTGAAGAACAAGACTGAAAACCTTGTGAGCTGTGATTATTTTAACACGAACATTGTACGGTTCGATGAACATATAACACGTGATTATAATATCATTGATTCATTTGTTACTTACATTTGCACTGAAGGATCATTCCGGATCCGCTGGGATTCCGGATCAGAAATAGTGACAAAAGGAGAGACTGTTCTCCTGCCGGCAATGATAAAGGACGTTGAGCTTATTCCGGAGCCGGATGCCACCGTGCTTGAGACATATATCAATAACAAGGGTATTATTTAGTTTTTTAAGATTCTGTTATGAAAAAGATCAATTGTTCAGTTTTAATATTACTGGTTCTTCTGCTGGTGGCAGGATGTTCCGGGAAGGGATCTTCAAAAAAGGGATCCGGTGAATTGTCCGCAGATACCGTTTCGGTACCTGATACAGGATTCACGGGAATAAAGAAGTACTATAGCAATGACCTGCTCGTAAAGGAGGTTACTTTTAAGAACGGAATTCAGGAAGGAGAGATGAGGTCATTTTACCAGGGAGGACAGCTGAACGAGAAAATATGGTACGAGAACGGGCTCCGCGAGGACACTGTAAGAAAGTACTACCTGGAAGGGCAGGTTTTCCGGACGACCCCCTATAAGCATGATACGATTGATGGCACCCAGATACAATACTACCGCAATGGTCCGGTAAAAGCTAAATTGCATTTTATCAAAGGATCAAGGACACCATTACTTGAGGAATATACAAGGGATGGCAGACTAATAAAGAACTATCCGGAGATAGTTTTCACATTAAATGATAATTACAGCACCACGGGAAAAGTCAGAATTAACCTGGAACTGACTGAAAAATCAAGGAAGGTGAATTTCTTCCGCGGGGAATTCACCAATGGTGTATTTGATACTGCAAAATGCAAAATTATTCCGGCTGTCAATGGGAAAATTTATCTCGATCTCCGGAAGTCCGGAACACCCCAGCCTGAATACATAGGGATTATGGGAGCGATTCTTACTGATTTCGGGAACAGATATCTGACATACAAGAGGATAGAACTACCCTATAAGGATCTCAAATAAGGATACCGATGATAATCCATTCAGCTTCATTCATCCAGAGCAGTGCCACACTAAAGCAATGCCCCGACCCAGAGAAGCCGGAATTTGGATTTATCGGCCGTTCAAATGTGGGTAAATCCTCCCTGATCAACATGCTTACAGGTTTTTCACACCTGGCAAAGACTTCAGGCAGTCCGGGAAAGACGAGAACCATCAACCATTTTTTAATAAACAGCAGCTGGTACCTTGTTGATCTGCCCGGATATGGCTATGCTAAAGTGCCTGTCGGCATGAGGGAAAAATGGATAAGGGAAGTCGAGAATTACATAATAAGAAGGGAAAGCCTGGCCTGTCTGTTTGTTCTTCTCGATTCAAGGCATAAACCGCAGGCATCAGATATGGCATTTATGGAGTTCCTCGGCAATCATCAGATTCCCTTTGCCAGGGTATTTACAAAAAGCGATAAGCTCTCATCGGGTGCACTGGAGAAATCAATTCATCTTTATGCCCTTGAAATGATGAAAATATGGGAGCCTCTGCCTCCGGCTTTTATTACCTCAACTGTGAATAAAACCGGAAGGGAGGAGATATTGGCTCTCATAGAAGAAACTATCAACAATTTATCAAATCAGGCATGATGTCACAGGAATTCTTAATTTTGTATTCTTGAATCTCGAAAATTTAACCAGCAAAATCAAAGGATAATGTACGGCAAGGCACCCATGAAGATTTTCTCCTGCAGAGCCTCAAGACATCTTGCAGAAAAGATTGCCGCTGAACTGAGTATGGAGCTTGGACAGAGTTCAGTTACTGAATTCAGTGACGGAGAATTTCAACCATGTTTTAATGAATCAGTCAGGGGCGAAATGGTTTTTATCGTCCAGTCAACACATCCGCCGGCAGATAACCTTTTTGAGCTCCTTCTGATGATTGATGCTGCCAAGAGAGCTTCTGCATATAAAGTTATCGCAGTTATCCCATATTATGGTTTCGCAAGGCAGGACCGTAAGGACAGACCGAGGGTTTCGATCGGTGCAAAACTGTCATCCGACCTTCTCGGTACAGCAGGTGTTGACAGGATCATAACAATGGATCTTCATGCCGACCAGATACAGGGTTTCTTCAATGTCCCCGTGGACCATCTTTACGGATCTGCAATTTTCGCTCCCTACATTGAAAAGCTTAAGCTTGCAAACCTTACTGTTTCGGCGCCGGATATGGGCGGTTCAAAAAGGGCAAACGCATATTCAAGACATCTTCAGTCTGAGATGGTATTATGCTATAAGCTCCGCAAAAAACCGAATGTAATAGAGGAGATGTCGGTACTGGGCGATGTGGAAGGAAGAAATGTCGTGATAATTGATGATATGGTCGATACCGGCGGGACACTTGTTCTCGCCGCACAGAAAATGCATGAAAAAGGAGCCACGAGTATCAGAGCGATTGCAACGCATCCCATACTTTCGGGAAATGCCGTCCAAAGGATTGAAGAATCACCTATAACCGAACTCGTTGTTACAGATTCGGTGCCATTCAATAACACATCAGGTAAAATCAAAGTGCTGTCAATCGCTGAAATCCTTGCCACTACAATCCAGGCGGTTAATCTTAACCAGTCCATCAGTACAAATTTTGTATTCTGATTCCTTTGTAATATATTTGCACTCCGTTTTTTACGTCTAACGTGTAATGGGGAGTTGTCAGGTTGATAACTCTGAGTAGCACAATAATATAATCAAGATGAAGACAATTGAAATCAAAGGTTCACTCAGAACTGAGCTTGGAAAGAAAAGCTCTAAAAAAGCCAGGAAAGAGGGGAATGTCCCCTGCGTTATTTATGGAAAAGAGCAAAACGTTCATTTCCATGCTCATGAAAACACCTTTAAAAATCTGATCTATACTCCGGATGCTCACATTGTAAAACTTGACCTTGAAGGCAAGGAATATAAGGTTGTTCTCCAGGATGTTCAGTTCCATCCGGTATCTGATAAAATAACACACATTGATTTTATCGAGGTTTTTAACGATAAGCCTCTCGTGGTAAGTCTTCCGATAAAGGTAACCGGCGATTCTGTCGGAGTAAAGGCAGGAGGCAAACTCAGGATCAAAAAAAGGCATCTCAAGGTAAGAGGCTACGCCAGGGATATCCCTGAAAACCTTCCGATTGACATAACTGATGTCAAAATCCACCATTCTGTAAAAGTTGGTGACCTCACCTATGACAAGATAGAACTTATTGATCCAAAGATCACCACAGTTCTATCCGTAGCAACCTCACGCGTTGCAACCAAGGAAGAGGAAGAGGCTGAAGCTGCTGCAGCTGCTGGTACTGTTCCGATTGTTGAAGCAGCTGCCGGAGCCGCTCCTGCCGCTGAAGCAAAAGAAGGAAAAGAAGGTAAAGAAGGTAAAGAAGGAAAATCCAAATAAAAAGGAATCTGTTCGTTAATCAGGCGCAATGAAATATCTTATAGTTGGCCTGGGGAATATTGGTGAAGAGTACAGTGATACCCGGCACAATATTGGTTTTACCATTCTTGACGCATTTGCTGCCGACGCAGGAGTCTCTTTTTCAGACCGCCGTTATGGATCTGTCTCTGCATCAAAGTATAAAGGGAGAACATTCGTTCTTCTAAAGCCTTCAACATATATGAACCTTAGCGGCAATGCCGTGGACTTTTGGTTGAAAAAGGAAAAGATCGGGGTCGAAAATCTTCTTGTAATTGTGGATGATATCGCATTGCCGCTTGGAAGCATACGCATGAAACCCAAGGGAAGCGACGGTGGTCATAATGGCCTTGCTCACATAAATAGAATTCTGGGCACTTCTGAATATACCAGGATCAGGGTAGGCATCGGAAATGGATTCAGAAGAGGCTCTCAGGTTAATTATGTTTTAGGAACATGGAGCCCGGAAGAAAAGAAATTCCTTGATGAGAGGATCAGGATTGTGATCGAAATGGTAAAATCCTTCGGAACGGCCGGAACTGAGTTAACTATGACGGCTTTCAACAGGTCATCAAAACTGCCGGTCCGTAATGAGGAGGAAGCGAACCCGAATACTGATCAAGAATAAGATGATTCAGAATCCCGACATAAAGCAAGTAAGGATTGATAAATTTCTCTGGTCGGTTAGGATCTTCAAAACCAGGAGCATAGCCTCGGAAGCCTGCAGAAAA